>JAWUYR010000001.1:0-7968 GCA_034110705.1 Gammaproteobacteria bacterium
CATTCAAAGTTTACTGACCCGCGCTGTTGATCGGATTGATACTTTATATCAAAGTAAAGAATCAATTACAGGCCTGTCGACAGGTTTTGCAGATTTAGACCGGATGACCTCTGGCTTACAAGAAGCCGACTTAGTGATTATCGCCGGCCGACCTTCCATGGGTAAAACGGTATTGGGAGTGAATATTGCTGAAAACGCGATGTTAACCTCAAAAAAACCAGTGCTCATGTTTAGCTTAGAGATGCCAGGTGAGTCAATTGCGATGCGGATGATTTCTTCCTTAGCGCGCATTAACCAACAACGACTCCGTAGCGGTCAATTGACCGATGATGATTGGGCGCGTATTCCTTCTGCGGTGAGCTTATTATCTGAAGCGAATTTTTTCGTTGATGACACCCCAGGATTAAGCCCAACAGAAATGCGTTCGCGCGCACGTCGCATTGTACGTGAGCATGGTGAGTTAGGTTTAGTCGTAGTCGATTATTTACAGCTGATGTCTATTCCAGGTTATGGTGAAAATCGGACGAATGAAGTATCGGAGATTTCCCGTTCCTTAAAAGCTTTAGCCAAAGAAATGAATTGTCCGGTGGTTGCCTTATCACAGTTGAGCCGTGCATTAGAGCAGCGTGGTGATAGACGACCGATAATGTCAGATTTGCGTGAATCAGGTGCGATTGAGCAAGATGCTGATTTGATCGCCTTTATTTATAGGGATGAAGTTTATAATCCTGAATCGCCAGATAAGGGTACAGCGGAAATTATTATTGGTAAGCAGCGGAATGGTCCTATCGGTTCTTTACGTTTAACCTTCATTGGTGAATTCACTAAGTTCGAAGATTTTATGCCTGATGCTTACGCGTCTGGTTATGCGATGGGTGGTGAGGCTTGATTACCGAAGTTACCGCCATTATCAATTTGAATGCTTTGCGACATAATTTTAATCGCGCTAAAAGCTTAGCCGCGCAAAGTAAAGTGATTGCGATGGTGAAATCTAACGCTTATGGTCATGGCCTCATTCAGGTTGCCCATACATTAAAAGAAGCCGATGCTTTTGGCGTGGCGCGTTTACGTGAAGCATTAACCTTGCGTGAAGCAGCCGTAACGCAAGATATTGTGTTAATGCCAGGATTTTTAACCGCCGATCAATTACTAATTGTGAGTGTGAACAATTTACAAATTGTGGTACATAATGATGAGCAATTAGCGATGCTTGAACAAGTGACGCTGCCTAATTCGGTTACCGTATGGTTGAAAATTGACACAGGTATGGGTCGTTTAGGTTATGCTTTGGAAGATGCTGATGACGCATATAAACGCTTATGTGATAATCCTAACGTTGCCAACCTACGTTTTATGACCCATTTTGCCACGGTTGATGAAACAGGTCACCCAACCAATGATTTACAATTTGAACGTTTAACTAAAGCACAGCAAAAATTTCCTGGTGAATGGACCGCCGCTAAATCGGCTGCCGTGATGGGACATAAACATACGCATCATCAATGGGTACGCCCAGGCTTAATGTTGTATGGCGTGAGCCCATTAAGTGACAAAAGCACTAGTGAGCTTGATTTAAAGCCGGTGATGACATTAACGGCACCGATTATCTCCATACGTGAATTAAAAAAAGATGAGCCTGTCGGTTATGGGAGCACGTTTATTTGCCCTGAAGATATGCAGATTGCTGTGATCGGTATTGGTTATGGTGATGGTTATCCACGTCATGCTAACGTTGGAACGCCAGTATTAATCAATGGAAAAAAAGCCCCGCGTATTGGACGGGTATGCATGGATATGATGATGGTTGATTTACGCGGTCATGAGAATGTCGCTATTGGTAATAGTGCCGTGTTATGGGGCGATGGTTTACCCGCTGAGGAAGTCGCAGCTGATGCAGACACGATTGCCTATGAGATATTTTGTAGCGTGACTAAACGTGTTAAATTTGAATATGTAGGAAAATAAAATGATAGAAAGTATTCATCCTGAGCCAATTAGACAGCCAAAAGCACTATATTTTTTATTTCTGATTGAGGTATGGGAGCGTTTTGGCTTTTATGTCATGCGTGGTTTATTAATTTTATATTTAACAAAAGTATTTTTGTTGTCAGATGATAAGTCTTATCTTTTATTCGCGGCTTTCACGGCCCTACTTTGGTTTACACCCGTCGTTGGTGGATATATTGCTGACAAAATCATGGGCTATCGGCGCTCGCTTATTCTAGGTGCTGTTTGTTTTATTATTGGTTATGGCTTACTTACTGCTCCTTCTATGCAAATGCTATATTTAGGGTTAAGTTTTATTATTGTGGGTAATGGTTTTTTTAAACCCAACGTAGCGAGTTTAATGGGTAGCTTATACGATGGCCCTAGAGATGCTAGACGTGAAGGTGGTTTTACCATTTATTACATGGGTATCAACCTAGGTGGTTTTGCTGCAGCTGTATTTGCTGGGATGATTGTTGAATATTGGGGATGGCATGCGGCTTTTGCAACGGCTTCAGCGGGTTTATTTCTTGGCTTGATCTTGTTTTTAAGTGGTCATGCTGTATTAGGTGATCGTGGTAAGCCAACCGCAGATCATTTGATCAATAAGAAATTTTTTGGTGTGTTTACTTATGAACGTGCTGTTTATTTATTAATCGCTGTTATGATTCTTGCTGGGTTTGTTTTGTTACACAACATAATGGCAACGAATATCGTGATTGCGGTATTGGCGGTTTTCTTTGTCGGATTTTTTATTCTTAATGCATTAAAGCGAGAAGCGGAAGAGCGAAATCGAATGTTTGCTTGCTTAATTCTGATCTTGTTTTCTGTTGTATTTTGGATTTTATATCAACAAGCGCCCATGACTGTTAGCTTATTTACTGAACGTAATGTGAACCGAGAACTATTTGGTTGGCATGTGCCGACGGTGAGTTATCAAAGTTTAAATCCCTTTTTTATTATTGTGCTAACGCCATTTCTAAATAGTTTATGGAATCATGTCAATCGAAATAAAAAACGTTTTCCAATCGCTCTGAAATTTGTGCTCGCAACTTTTTTAATGGGCTTAGGATTTTTAGTTTTAGATTGGGCCGCTAATATTTTTGGTGGTAAGGGTACTATTTCATCTTGGTGGATGGTCTTAAGCTATGGCTTACAAAGTTTGGGTGAATTGATTTTGCAACCAATTGGTCTTGCTGCTATGACAGCATTAGCACCAAAGAATATGGTTGGTCTTATGCTGGGCCTTTGGTTTTTTGCATCAACAATTGCTGATGCAGTAGCCGGTTGGGTCGCGCAGATTGCTAACGTGCCACAAGGTGATATCTCTCATAAGAAGTCAATTAACATTTATTCACATGCATTTTCATTGTTTGGTTGGTGGACTGTTGCGGCCGCGGTTGTCGGGTTATGTTTTGTGCCGAAGCTCTCTAAAATGATTGGTGATTAAGGATTAAACACATGCATATTATAGTATCTGTTTCACAACAGCAGTTATTTTTGTATGATGATCGTGAGCTAATAAAAACGTATCCTGTTGGCACTGCTCGAAACGGTGTGGGACAAAAGCAGGGTAGCGAACAAACCCCTCTAGGTCGCCACGAGATTTGTGCAATGATGGGTGGTGAGGCATCGCTTGATAGCATCTTTATTGGGCGAGAGCCTACCGGTGAAATCTATTCTGCTGAGCTAGAGGCTCAATTTCCTGAGCGTGATTTTATATTAACGCGTATTTTATGGCTAAAGGGTTTACAGCCAGAGTTCAATTCGGGTGGCGATGTTGATAGTCAGTCTCGTTATATCTATATTCATGGCTCACCGGATAGAACGATGGCTAATGCACCGGCCTCACGAGGGTGTATTAACATGTCGAGTACTAATGTAGTAGATTTGTTTTTGAAGGTTCAAATGGGGACGTTAGTGGAGATCGTTGAATAGTTATTAGTGACTAAAAATAATGATATCTAATACCTAAATCTAGCTATATAAGCTATAATTGTCGTAACTAAACTCACTTTAATGGGCACAACAATATGAGTAATCGTGATGAAACTATTTTCCGCATTCGCTACTATCATGAAGACAGCATTCATGAGATTTATGCTAAATCTTTAGCCCAAGAATCTATCTATGGTTTTCTGGAATTGGAAGATATCATTTTCGACGAGAACTCTGGTGTGGTCGTTGATCCAAATGAAGAACGCTTGAAGCAAGAGTTTCAAGATGTCATCTGTACTTATATCCCAATGCAAAATGTGATCCGCATTGATGAAGTGAAAAAACAAGGAGTGGCTAAAATCAAGAATTTGCCTAAAGGCAGTCAGAGTAACGTCATTCGTCCATTTCCAAGTAATATGCCAAATCGAACGAAGAGCCCAGAGTAAATCATTCTATGCTAGGACCGCTGATTGTCGATGTTCTCGGCCAAACGCTTACAGAACAAGATATTCAATTATTACGCTATCCTATAGTAGGTGGGGTGGTGCTGTTTACTCGTAATTATGAATCTCTTGAACAATTGCGACAGCTCACTTCTGCGATTAAAGCCATTCGTGACCCCGAACTATTAATTTGTATCGATCACGAAGGTGGTGCGGTGCAACGCCTTCGTGAAGGCTTCACTAGATTGCCAGCGATGAATACCCTGGGTAAGCTTTATGCGATTGAACCTGCACAAGCATTGATGCAAGCGGAGCAGTTAGGCTTTACTATGGCTAGTGAGCTGCGTGCTTATGGTGTTGATTTAAGCTTTGCACCGGTTTTAGATTTAAACAAAGGTCTGAGCAATGTGCTGCAAGGTGGCCGCGCTATTAGCGCTAGTGTTGATGCTGTTATAAGAATTGCGAAAGCCTATATTGCCGGAATGCATCGGGCAAAAATGGCTGCGATTGGTAAGCATTTTCCGGGGCATGGCAGCGTAAGTTTGGATTCACATTTTGCTCTGCCAGTAGATAAGCGCGATGCTGAAGAAATTATGCAAGAAGATTGTCATCCTTTTTCCGAATTGATCACAACCGATTTGCAAGGCATAATGCCAGCACATATTATTTTCCCCGCAGTTGATTCAGTCCCAGCGAGTTTATCCACTGTTTGGTTAAATGATATTTTGCGCCAGCAATTAGGCTTTAAAGGGACCGTTATTAGTGATTGTCTTTCTATGGCAGGTGCCGTTGAAACGTTTCCAGAACCTGCAGAACGAGTTGCCGCGGCATTGCAAGCGGGTTGTGATTTAGTATTGTTATGTAACGACCGTCCGGCCCAATTAGCCGTGGTCGAAAGCTTACAAGTTGAGCCGAATGTTGATTTGGCAGATAAGATTGAGAATATAAAGGAATATCATGAATAGTTCATTTTTTGTAACAGTTCAGCAATAGTTGTTAGCCCATCAAAATGTTTACCACATGGGACTTTTGTTTATTGGTGCCGTTGTGCTGCATATTATCATTATTATTGTTGATAAACATTTGCTAAAAAAATTCTCTAAAGCCCGATTTTTTTTAATACAGAATGTTTTATTAGCGTTTCGTAAACCTGCAGTCGTCTTAATTTGGTATATCGCAATTATTAATATACTAATTGCCTTAAGTCTCATTATAAATGATAGCTCGATAGAAAATCTTTTGAACCATACACTTAAAGTTGGCGTTACTATAATATGTGTTTGGTACTTATTTCGTTTAATTAATACTTATGAAAAGAGAGCGCATAAAAGCAAGCGTTGTTATGATAAAACGACGGTTGATGGTTTAACAAAAATTGCTAAAATTATTTTAGCACTACTTGCTGCACTGGTTATCTTGCAAAGTTTAGGTATTCCGTTAGCTGCTATTTACAGTGCCGCCGGTGGCGTAGGTATTGGTATTACTTTGGCCGCACAAGATATGTTGCGTAATTTCTTTGGTGGTCTAGTATTATATTTTGATAGACCATTTAGTATTGGTGACTGGATAAGTTCACCAGACAAGCAAATTGAAGGCACAGTTGAGAAGATAGGCTGGCGGTCGACACGTATACGCACTTTTGATAAAAGACCTCTCTACGTTCCTAATGCAACGTTTTTAACTGTTTCTGTTGAGAACCCTTCTCGCATGTTGCATCGACGTATACGCACTGATATTGGCGTGCGCTATCGAGATGCGAAACAATTACCGGCAATTACTAATGCCATTGAGGTGATGTTGCGTGGTGATGAGGACATTGCCGCTGAGGAAACTATTTGGGTAAACTTAGTCGACTTTGCTTCTTCAAGTTTAACGTTCAGAATTTATGCATTTACTAAAACGACTGAATGGGTCCAATTTCAAAAAATTCAGCAAAAGATTTTTTTAAAAGTCATCGAGATTATTCAACAATTCGATGCTGATATTGCCTTCCCAACCCGGACACTTGATGTGCCCGATAATGTTAATATTGTAATCGACGAAAAGGAAAAGTAAGTATGCATTTACCCATTCACATTAAAGATGTTTTAGCCAAAGCCACCTGTTTATTCACGCGTGAAGAAGTTGACGCAGGTCTAGATAAAATGGCAAAAGAACTACATGAGCAATTGGAAGATTCTGATCCTATTTTATTGGTAGTTATGATTGGTGGCTGTATCCCAGCAGGGCACTTGCTTACCCGTTTAGATTTCCCTCTCGAAGTTGATTACGTTAACGCTACTCGTTATCAAAGTGGTTTGCGTGGCGGTGAAATTCATTGGCGTTCTGAGCCAAAAGCAGAATTAAAAGGGCGTAACGTTATTATCTTAGACGATGTTTTAGATGGTGGATTAACGCTTTCGGCCATTGTTGAATATTGCCAGGATAAAGAAGCAGAGAATGTTTATACTGCCGTATTAGTTGATAAAGAACGTGTGCGTGAAAAAGGTGGCGTTGAGAAAGCCGACTTTACTGGACTCATTTGCGAGAACCGTTATATTTTTGGATATGGTTTAGACTACAAAGAATATCTACGCAATGCGCCGGGTATCTATGCTATTTCGCCAGAGCATGACGTTTAAATATCCGTTACCCTCAAAAACATTAGTTAAGTATACGATTGTATCGTTATTGTCATTCGCGATAGATTTTGCGATCTTTACTAGTTTACATTTCTTAATGGTTGGCTTATTTATTCCACTCATTATTGCGCGTATTATTTCAGGTAGTTTTAATTTTTATCAGAATAAAGTACTTGTTTATCGCGCGCAAAAAACAGGGCGTGTGAAGCAAGAGGTGATTAGTTATTGTTTGTTAGCGGTGATCGTATTTTGTTTTGGATGCGCTTTTATTTCATTGTTTGTTTTGCATCTTCACCTCAATATCATTTTAGCTAAAGTGATTGTTGATGCGATTTTGTTTTTCAGTAACTACCTAATTCAGAAGTGGGTTATCTTCTATCGAAAAAGTTAAGTCATTATATTAAGTGGTTGTTACCGACTTGCTTGGATCTTGACCCGTATCTAACGCATTAAGACTAATGCCGCAGCCACATATAAATTTAGTTTTATCTTTGGTCGCTAATGGAAATCCCATGGTACTCGACATCGCTCCACCCACTTTCATAATTGCCATCGTGCAAGGTATTTGTGCCGGTCCTTTAGATAAAAAGTTACAAATACCCATGTTGGCTATTAGCGGAGCTGGTGTTACGGTCAGGGCCGGTTTGTTGTTAATGCTCGCGCCACTTGGTGGGAACATCATTTTCATTGGAGGCCCTGCGTCTTGTGGACACTTAAGCATAAAGCCTTGTACGAAAACTTGATCGGGCTTGGCTTTTGCTGCATTGGGTAAGTTCATGCTTTTCCAACAAGCTGCGCTAGCCATAGCTTTTTCCATTGCACCGGCTTGTGCCTTTGCTAGATTTTTTTGTAACTGTTGTTGGCTTTTACTTTTTAAGGCATCTTTATTTTTGTACATGGAATCTTTCATGCCATCTTTTAAGCCAGCCCATTTTTCATTCATGTCAACACTCTGGCCACCTTCAGCATGTGCTCGAAGT
>JAWUYR010000002.1:0-7136 GCA_034110705.1 Gammaproteobacteria bacterium
ATAGGCGATAGTTTGTGCATTTTCTGCATGTAAGCCAGCATCAAGCATAGCATCTATCCATAAAGCCCAATCTTCACCACCCATGACTTTTATGGTATTAGCAATTTCTTCTGCGTTTGCAGGTTCAATACTGACTTCGCTAATAGCCCCGGTGATCACATCGACTGTTTTTTCATGGTAAGTACTAGAGGTTGTTTTTAAGGTGGATTGATATGTTTCACCTGTTTTAGGATCTGTTCTACGTGGTGAGGCTAAACTGTAAATGACTAAGTCAATACAATCTGGCATATCGTGCTTAATTAAGTCGATAGTTTGTTGTTTGATTTCATCAGAAAACGCATCACCGTTAATGCTCTTAGCATAAATTTTTTCTTTTGCTGCATACTCTTCAAAAGCAACGGTATTATACCAACCGGCTGATGCGGTACGTTTACCGGCAGCTGGGCGTTCAAACATAACACCTATAGTGGCCGCATGACAGGCGGTTGCTGCAACAATGCGCGGGGCTAAACCATAGCCTGTTGAGCTGCCAATAATGAGTATGTTTTTAATCTTGCTTAAATCAGGTTGAGCTGCAACATAGGCAATTTGCTCATCTACATTAGCAGCGCAACCTTTCGGATGAGCTGTGGTACAAATGAAGCCACGGACTTTAGGTTCAACAATCATAATTTACCCCTTTACAGATGGAATTTTCAAAACTTGGCCTATACGAATAATATCATTTTTCATATTATTGTAGTGTTGTAAGGCTGACATACCTATGTCAAATCTACGTGCAACGATATTCAGAGAATCTCCGCTTTTCACTTTATAGGTTTTTGGCCGTACTCGACTACCATATTTTAATTTTTGCACTGTCGGTGGAATAATTAATATTTGTCCTAGGCGTACGGTGTCACTTTTTAAATTATTTGTTTTTTTCAATTGTGCGACACTAACATGATATTCCTTACTTAAATCACGTAAGTTATCCCCACTAATAACAGTATGTTTAATTAAGTATGGCCGAATCCGCGAGGCTCTATAAGATCGAGTATTATTTTGTGACCATAAAATCAACTCAGCTCCAGGTTGTAAAGCTTGCCCGCGTTTTAATTGATTCCAAAAACGGATTTCTCTCGCCTTCACCTTGTAGTCTTTTGCGATTAACCAAAGCGTATCATCAGGTTGCACGATATGCACAACGCGGTTTGGTCCAGGTAATTTCCGTTCATGATGTAAGTAATGTTTTACGGCATCCATAACTGATTTTGCAAATGATTTACGTGCACGTGGAATTAAGAGCACTTGACCAATATGAATAACATTCGATTTTAAATCATTTACTTGCATGATTAAATGAGGTGATGTTTCATAAGTATGAGAAATTTTAATTAAACTATCACCACTTTTTACCACATATCGCTTCCAAGTGACGCGTTTTGATTTTGGTAGTTTCGCTAAATTTTCTGTAAAAAGCTCGGCTTTGTTAGCGGGTAGTAATAACATATGTTTGCCGTCAGGATCTGTTGCCCAACGACTGTAACCAGGATTTAACTCATATAATTCTTGAATACTAATATCTGCTAGCTTTGCGGCAACTGACAAGTCAATTTGACTGCCTACCGAAACAGCCGTCAAATAAGGGCTTAGGTGTGCTATCGGCCATTTAACTGGATATTGTTCTGGGTTTGCAATAATAGTGGCTACTGCTAAGAGTTTTGGTACATAATTTTCGGTTTGTTTCGGTAATTTTAAATCCCAAAAGTCAGTTGGTTTATGCAAGCGCTTATTATAGTTAACGGCATTATTAACCGTACCTTCACCAGAGTTGTATGCGGCAATGGCGAGTAGCCAATCACCATGGAAAAATTTATGTAGGTATTGTAAATAGTTTAGCGCGGCTTGCGTCGAGGCATAGATATCACGCCGTCCGTCATACCACCAGTTCTGCTTGAGGTTATAACCAGAAGCTGTGCCCGGCATCATTTGCCACAAACCTGCAGCACCATCGTCGGAATAAGCAAACGGATCATAATTACTTTCAATCACTGGAATTAAGGCGATTTCACTTGGAATATGGCGCTTCTTAACTTCTTGAAGCACATAATAGACATAAAGTGTAGCATGTTTGGCAATGTCTTGTAAGTAACCTTTATGATTCATATACCATTTTATATGTTGCTGGACTTCTGGACGATTAACGTCATGCTTCATATTTAAATCACGACCTAATAACAGCCATAAGTTAGTGTTCTTACTAGAGGTATAATAAAGCGATCCTTGGTCATGAGAGAGTGGATCAGGATTGAAGATGCTACAGTTGGCGAGGCAAGCAAGTAGAAGGCTAAGTAGGGATGTTTTCAATACCATTTTAATACACATCGCCGAATATTACGGGGCTCTGGGTGATTGGTCAAGGAATTGTAGAAAATTAAAAGAGGCTAAAAGTTATTTTTCCATTCTCGCAAAATGGCAAAAACTTCTTCTGCAGAATTTAATGACGTTTTTGCGTAGTGTTCTGCTGCTATTTTAACTTGTGGTAATGGTGCCCGATAAAATATATTAGTGTTCATTTCATCGGCCAGGCTTGAGGGAAGTGTACATTGCGTTTGTGTACGCATGGTTTGTACTAAACTAAGCTTGCTTAACATGTCTTGATTATCTGGTTCGACGGTTAACCCAAATTTAAGGTTTTGTTCGGTGTATTCATGGGCACAATAAATTTGAGTTTCCATGGGAAGTTCGGCTAATTTCAATAGTGAGTGGTAAAGCTCTGTGGGTGTGCCTTCAAAATTACGGCCACAGCCCGCTGCAAATAATGTATCACCTGTAAAAACTATATCATGTCCAAAATAGGCCGTATGACCATTGGTGTGCCCAGGCACATGAAGCGCTTGGAAGGTTAAATCAAGCTCGGGTAGGCTAAATGTTTGCTTATCGGCTAAGCTAATGGTGACTTGTGAAATAGGTTCTTGGCTGCCGCCATAAACAGGGCAGTTATGGGTGTGCAAAATTTTATCAATTCCATCCGTATGATCATAATGGTAGTGTGTAATTAAGATGGCAACCAGTTCAAGCTGATGTTTATCTATGTACTCTAAAACGGGATCAGCAGCACCTGGATCGACAATGACAACTTTACCAGGAGCTGTAGCAGAGGTGAGAGCCCAAACATAGTTAGTTTTCAGGATTGGAATTGGCGTTAATTGCAACATGCGGATATACTATTGGTAACTTTATACTAGAGTCAACCTTTAATATTATGCAAACATGGCAGCGAAAATTAAAAGCCCTCACTAATTGGTGGAAGCAGCCGTGTGGTAATACACTACTGCATTTAGAAAAAATATTTTTAAGTGACTATTTGGATGAGCAATTTGGTTTTCAAATGGTGATTATTGCCGACAATAATTATGCAGAGTTGAACCAGATTAGTCGCATGCAAAATGTCACTCGGTTAGATCCACATATCGACAACATTATAGACCTGCCGAGTAATGTCGATTGTATCGTAGTACCGCATATGTTTGCCTATAACGATGACATAGAGTCTTGGCTAAAAGCATTTTGGCAAGCATTAACACCGAATGGCCAACTAATTTTAACCGGTTATAGCTATCGCAGTTTTTTAGGTTTGCAAAAATTATTACGCTCAACAGCTGTACGTGGGTTACCGGAGCGAGAAAATAATCGTAAAATTGTGCGAGCCTCATTGGCACAACATGATTTTACTTTGCTATTGGATCATAAATTTGCTCCACGGTGGTTGTTTTCACGGAATAATTTAGATTCAAGAACTCATGTGCCATCTATTTTTGGTGATATTTATTGCTTTGTTGCTAGCAAGCAATTAGTACCCATTGAATCAAAAAAACCAAAGTGGGATACAACTCCCGCACTAGGCAAACAAAGCTTAGCTAGTTCATTTATAGAGAAGAAAAATAAACATGAAAGTTGAAATATTTACCGATGGTGCCTGTCGTGGTAATCCTGGCCCAGGTGGCTGGGGGGTTTTGTTACGCTGTGGCGAGAAAGAAAAAGAGCTTTGGGGTGGTGAGGAAAATACAACTAACAATAGAATGGAACTAACCGCTGCAATTGAAGGCTTAAAAGCTTTAACGAAAACCAGTATGGTCGAGCTAACAACAGATTCACAATATGTGCGTAAAGGTATAACCGAATGGATTAAATCCTGGCAAGCAAAAGGTTGGAAAACAGCAAATCGAAAACCGGTTAAGAATGCAGACTTATGGCAATTACTTTTAACTGTGAGTGAGCAGCATGAAGTGAGCTGGCATTGGGTGAAAGGGCATAGTGGTCATACGGAAAATGAAAGAGTGGATGAGTTGGCGAATCGTGGAGTGGATGAATTATGAAATTTAATCTGTTAAAACAGTCTAATTTAGCCCGTCGTGGCCAACTTGTTTTTGAGCATGGTGTAGTTGAAACTCCGGCCTTCATGCCTGTTGGTACTTATGGAACCGTTAAAGCCATGACGCCAGAGAATGTTGCCGATACTGGCGCGCAAATTCTTTTGGGCAACACATTCCATTTAATGTTGCGCCCTGGTACAGAAGTCATTGCTAAGCATGGCGATTTACACGATTTTATGCATTGGCAGGGTCCAATTTTAACTGATTCCGGCGGCTTTCAAGTTTTTAGTTTGGGTAAAATGCGTAAGATCACCGAAGAAGGCGTTACTTTTAGATCACCTGTCAATGGTGAGAAAATATTTATGTCACCAGAGAGTTCAATGGAAGTACAACGCGTTTTGGGCTCTGATATTGTTATGGCATTTGATGAATGTACACCATATCCTGCAACTGAAACAGTTGCGCGTGAGTCGATGGAGTTATCCATGCGCTGGGCAAAACGCAGTAAAGACGCTCATGCTGATAATCCAAGTGCTTTATTCGGGATTGTACAAGGTGGAATTTATGAAAATTTACGCGAAGCATCATTAGAAGCATTAACGAAAATTGGTTTCCCAGGTTATGCTTTAGGTGGACTAGCGGTTGGTGAGCCAAAGGATGAAATGCATAAAGTGCTGGAATTTTTAACGCCGCTTATGCCGAGAGACAAACCGCGTTATTTAATGGGTGTAGGTACACCTCGTGATTTGATAGAAGGCGTAAAGCGAGGCGTGGATATGTTTGACTGTGTTATGCCTACACGCAACGCTCGTAATGGGCACTTATTTACTTCTTTAGGTGTGGTACGTATTCGCAATAGTCAATATAAAAAAGACACTTCGGCTTTAGATCCCAATTGTGATTGTTATACTTGTCAGAATTATTCTAAAGCTTATCTATATCATCTGGATAAATGTCGTGAAATGCTCGGCTGCCATCTAAACACGATGCATAATTTACATTATTACCAAAAAGTAATGGCTGATATTCGAATGGCAATTGAGAATGATACATTAGATGCGTTATCTGATGCCTTGCCCTATTAATTGACAATCGTTAATTCGATTGTTACGCTAGGCTCAAATACCTTTATATTAGGAATACCTAAAATCATGATGGTGCTTATTTTTCTTCTATTATTAACAGCTTTAGTGTTGACCTTCATCGGTAAACGCCAGGTAGCGCTTTATGTTTTAATGGCTATCCTCATGATAAGCTGTTTTTGGTTTTCGCATTACGTGACTGATCATTTAGGGATTAATTTATAGGTCGAATGATGGAAGCTCAAATTAAATCAACAAGTAAAATATTTACCATTCTCAACTCGTTAGAAGTTATTGCGATTGCAATGATGCTGTATATTGCGTTTTATTTGCAGTTTATATTGCATTAATTACCTTGCCCTTTATGTTTGTTACAACGAGCGGTTTTTTTTGGGGTTAGTTTATGTTTACTCTTGAATTTACGTTTTGGCTTCAGGGCTAGTCATTATGCGATGGCCTTATTGTTTGCTGTATTTAGTGCAATGGTAGCATTGCGACAAATTGCTCTGCACGTTCTTCCTGGGGAGGGTGGCTATGGAACAGCCTTGTTTGGCTTACATCTTTATACTTGGTCATTTATAGTCGCTAGTTTGATTATTGTTTATTCGGCGATCATTTTAGGCATGGATATCCAATATAACAAATTTCATCTTAAGCTTGCCAAGTGGTAAGTATTGTTAAGACAACTGATCATTATATTATTGTTTTTATTACTACTGGGCAACTTGGTGGCGGTATTCTTCGAATGTGGCCTGACGCAATGCCCTGATAATCCAACGCATTATCGACTGTTAGGCGCATAAAGCAAAAAAGTATGGTTTAAACGAATTTATTTTAAGCAAATCAGAAAAGAACATTTCTCTAATCCTTTTATTTTCGGTATACTGCACCGGTTTATTTCTCTAACTTGTTTAAAAAAGGATCATCTTAATGAATTCAATTGTTAACTTTATTTCATCATTTTTCTCGACCGCTCACGCGTCTACAGCGGCAACAACTACAACAACGGCAGCACATCATAGTAGCCCGTACAGTACTGTTATTATGTTAGTGGTCTTTTTTGTGATCTTCTATTTCTTATTAATTCGTCCGCAAAGCAAACGTGCTAAGCAACAACGTGAATTACTTGCCAGCATTGGCCAAGGCGATGAAGTCATTACATCTGGTGGCATGATGGGTAAAGTAACGGCTATTGAAGATAGTATTGTTTCTTTAGAAATCGCTAACGGTGTTGTGATTAAAGTCCAAAAAGGCTCGATCAGTGGCACGATGCCAAAAGGCTCTATTATTAAGTAATAAGGAAATTTCATGAATCGTTATCCTCTTTGGAAATATATTGTTCTGATCGTGATGATCTTGTTTGGTATATTTTATGCATTACCTAATTTTTATGGTGAAGATCCTGTGCTGCAAGTTTCAGGCACGGATGGTGCTTTGGTTACACCAAGCACCATTACACAAGTCGAGGCGACTTTGCGTAATGAACATATCACCTTTAAATCAGCTGTCAAAGGGGAGAATGGTTTATTAGTGGTTCGCTTTGAATCGGTTCCCGAGCAAATGAAGGCTAAAGAACTGGTACAAGCCACCTTGGGTGATAAGTACGTTGTCGCGCAAAACTTGCTTGGTGTTACACCAAAATGGTTACAAGCCATTGGTGCGCAACCAATGAAACTAGGCCTGGATTTACGCGGAG
>JAWUYR010000003.1:0-7594 GCA_034110705.1 Gammaproteobacteria bacterium
TGGATGGGGTGGGAACTCTTCTTTTTCTCGTTCCAGCTTTTGGGCTAGCCAGTGCAGGTGCTTATAGTCTTGATGAGGATACAGTACACTTCACACTTATGTGTGATGAGGATGAGGATTAATTCACTTAAATAATCACCCTGACCTTGTAAATCCACAACTTAAAAATACCTGCTCAAGATTAGCTAAACATTGGAAATCTATGAGTTTTGGGGGGGCTTTCGCAATAAAAGACAACAGTGATAAAAGTTGCATTCACTAGAATTATTTATTTTATAGTCAGATAGAGCAAAGCGCTTAGGAGGATTACCCTTCCTATAGAGTATCCCGCCTTTTTATCCCAACCATCCCGAGATGAAATGTAAATTTTGTAAATGATATAAACACCTGATAAACATATATATATTAGTGCCAAAGTATCGAATATTGCCATATTATTCCCTATTTGTCGGTACTTACAATGCTTTATACCTTTAAATAATTACTCACTTACACCATTGAAGTAACATTTAAGACTAATCGCAGTTCTTATAGTTCTTCTTTTCGCACTCTTTTGCCATCTTTTGTGCTTCTGCAATTTGAGCAGGGGTCATTTGGCTGGCTACTATATCTCGGTTATTGGTTCCAGATTTATCCCCCTTGCCAGCAGCAAGGTTGTACCACATGTGTGCGAGAACATAGTCTTGTTTTACCCACTTCCCCCCTTCATACATCAGAGCAAGGTTAAATTGCGCTTTTACATACCCTTGCTCCGCTGCCAGGCGATACCAGCCAACTGATTTCTTAAAGTCTTTTATTACACCTATGCCATTTTCATGCATCACACCAAGGTTAAATTGCGCCGTTGCATGCCCTTGGTCCGCTAACGGGAAAAATAATGTTAACGCAGTAACGTAATCTCTTTTTTGATATGCCTTTGCAGCCTCATCATAGGCACCTGCTCTGGCCACACTACTGCACATAACAGCTAATACTAAAATTAATAGTAGTTTTTTCATTTGATCTTTTTAGTATTAATCGCAGTTCTTATATTTTTTCTTTACGCACTCTCGTACCATATTTTGCGCTTTGGTAATTTCGGCACGTGTCATTTGGCTGGCTATTATATCTCGGGCCTTACTTCCATCTCTGTTCCCATTTTTGGCAGCAAAATTAAACCACATGTACGCACGTACATTGTCCTGTGGCACACCATTATTGCCTTGGAAATACATTGCCCCTATGATATTTTGTGCATTTGAATTTCCTTTTTCCGCTAACGAACGTAATAATTTAAGGGCACTAAGTGCGCCATCAGAATCATCTGCCCTAGCAAAACTGGTGAACATAAAAGCTAGCATTAACATTATCAGTAATTTTTTCATTTTATCTTTTGGTTTCTGTATTTCAGTATCATATACATGTAATTAAATTTCTCTCCTTAAGTGCTCCTCACGCGCGAGGTAGATGCTATTTGGTATTCGGAAAGAAGAAATCAGCAAGTATTTTGTATTAATGCGCCAGAAGCTTGCCACGAAACAGTTAAATTGTAGTTTTTTACTTGCAGGAAAAGGACATCTTTAGTGCAATATGTGCAGCTAGCGTATCCCCCAACACCTGGAGGTCAGAGTTTACACTAGGATATGCAGCGATTATTCGGTTTAACTAGTAACATATGTACATCACTTATTACCCTCTCTATAAAACCACCTTCGCAATAGCATAAATAGAACTCCCACATTTTCATAAATTCATCGCTATAACCTAATTTTTTAACCTCATCTATATTAGCATCAATATTTTTCCGCCAATGATTAAGCGTCGTTGCATAATGTGGACCAATATCTCTCAGATCGTACAAACGTAAATCACTTGAGTTTGTAATCGCTTGTTGCATTGCTGTTACTGAGGGAATACAACTTCCAGGAAAAATATAGCGCTTAATAAAATCAACAGATGTTTTTGCTGCTTCATACTGTTGGTCAGAAATCGTAATCGCCTGTAATAACATCATGCCAGTAGGTTTTAGCAATTCGCTACACTTATTAAAATAGGTTTCATAGTATTGATGACCGACGGCTTCAATCATCTCAACTGATACTAGCTTGTCAAATTTACCATTTAAATGACGGTAATCTTTAATAAGAACAGTGATTTTATCAGACAAGCCTTCCTTCTCAACTCGCTCACAAGTAAGATTATATTGTTCGCGGGAGATAGTCGTAGTTGTTACATGGCAGCCATAGTTTTTAGCGGCATAGATTGATAATGCACCCCAACCTGTACCTATCTCAAGTAGTTCATCTGATGCCTGTAAATCTAATTTTTTACAAATTACATCTAAGCGGTTCATTTGTGCATCATATAACGACATATTTTCATCGCTAAATATGGCAGATGAATACATCATTGTTTCATCGAGCATAATTTTAAATAAATCATTACCGATATCATAATGTGCTGCAATATTCTTACGGCTGCCTTGTTGAGTATTCCGATTGAACCAATGAAACATTTTCTGAAGCGGAACAGTGATATAAGCAAGCCCGCCTTCAATGGTATCTAAGGCTTCTTTATTCTTAGAAAAAACTCGAATCAAATTAGTTAAATTGTTTGTCGTCCAGTAGCCATACATATAAGCTTCGCTTGCACCTATTGAACCACCGAAACATACATCCGCATAAAAGCGTGAATCTTTTATATCAATAGTGACTGACAGGTCACATTCTTCAGATTTACTACCGAAATGATAAGTATCTTCACCATCATTAAGGATGAGCTCACCCAAAGTTATTAGTAAAAACTGTTTCAAAAGAATCTTTTTCGCTAAAGCATCAAGTCTTCTTGGCTTAATCTTCATCCCCAATTCTATGGAATCATAACTATTTTTTTCTTTAACTATCGTTATATTATTATTTAACTTTGAATTTGATATATTCATAATATATTCGTCTATAAAACGCCTTTTTCAATTTTATTCTCAATATTTTTTTTGTGATTGTGAACAGGAACTTTTTTCAAAAATAGCTTTAATGCTTGCCAATATATTCCAACAATCACTTTGACTGTCATCAAAGGAAAGAGAATTAATATTCTTGCGCACTGATATGCTGACATCTTCTTTTGATTTAACCGAAGGGTCGCATCAAATATCTTTTTCTCATTATGATAATTTATCATGTGAACATTCAATGTTTCACTTGGTATTGTGAATCGCCAATCATATTGCAAGTCCATCTGCATAAAGGGTGAAACATGAAACTCTTTATCAATATCAAACTGAAGTTTTTGATTACTGTCATTTACATTTAAAACATAACTGTGTCTTTCTTTCCATGGCGTGTTTGTTATTTCAGCAACTACGGTCTTGACATAGTTATCAGTTTTATCAAAACAGTAATAAAAGGTAACGGGATTGAATACATAACCAAAATAACGCAAATGGGTTAACATCCGCACGCGGCCTTCAATTTCATTCCCTGTTTCTTCTAACACTCTTTTATTAACTGCATTTTTTATTGATAGAGCTGAATCACCGATATAATCATCTCGTTTTAACCTGGCCAGAGCCGGACGTTTACTTGACCAAAACCAACGTTTATCAAACACACTATCTAATTCATCTAGGTCGATATAAGCCAAATAAAGCTTATAGTTAAACTCATGAATGGCCGGAGAAAACCGGCGGTGTCTAATTTGCCCTTCGTATATACAGCTATACATGATGGCTTTCCTCAAAATGCCTCAATGCTTCAAGCGCACTCCACACGCCATCTTCATGAAAACCATAACGCCAATATGCCCCACAGAAATAAGTATTCTGCAAACCATTAATTTCACCTTGTCTTCTTTGTGTGGCTATACCATCTGAAGTAAAAATAGGATGAGAATATTTTATTTTTTTGATAATTTTGTCAGGGTTAATTGCATCTTCATTATTAAGAGTTACACAGAATTCTTCATCTGAATCTAAAGACTGCAAGATATTCATACTATAAGTTAAAGCAACCTTGTTTTGTTTGTTCCCAAGGATATGATAATTCCAGGCCGCCCAAGCAAGCTTTTTTTTTGGCAAAATAGATTTATCAGTATGTAATATTGCTTCATTTTCTTGATATGGTATTTTGCTTAAAACTAGTTCCTCTAAGTCAGAACAATCTTCTAACATAGCCAAAGCATGATCACTGTGTGTTGCGATAAAGACATCATCGAAAAACTCAGCCTCGCCATTTTTTAATGTCAGTTTTACGCCAGTATCCAAACGTTTAACTGATTTAACTGCAGACTCAGTGTGGATTTTATCTGCAAATGATGCTGTTAATTTTTTAACATACTCTTTTGAGCCGCCTTTAATTACGTACCACTGTGGCCGGTTATTAACACTAAGCATTCCGTGGTTATGAAAAAAGCGAATGAAAAAGCCTGCTGGAAAGTCCATCATCTGCTGAGGATCGGCCGACCACACTGCAGCACCCATTGGTATCAAGTACTGATCAATAAATTTTTTTCCATAATTTCTATCTGATAAATATTTACCCATTAAAACATTGGCATTTCCTGCCTCAAGGTCCTCTACTGATTCTTTATTAAAACGTAAAATATCTTTTATCATTTTATAAAAACTGGGTCTGAATAAGTTTAATCGCTGTGCGAATAATGAATTTAATGATGTGCCGTTATATTCAAGCCCAGTTTCTTCGCATTTCACACTAAAACTCATATTTGATGGCTGTATATCAACTTCTAACTCTTCAAGAAGCTTAGTAAAATGAGGGTAGGTTCTATAGTTAAAGACAATAAAACCTGTATCGATAGCATACTCACTATCATTCATCACTATGTCATGCGTATGCGTATGACCACCAATGTAATCATTTGCCTCATACACTTTAATATCGTGGCTTTTGTTCAGATAGTAAGCGGCAACATTTCCAGATATTCCTGTTCCAATAACAGCTATCTTCATTTTAATACTTGGATAAGAGCAATTTGATCTTTAACTCGAGCAGGCAATTCTTTCAAGTCCCAAACCAAACCAACCTTCTCAAATAACTTTAAAATGTAGTAAGTCAGATCAATTTCCCACCAGAGAAATCCCTGTCGTGCTGAATTAGGATAGAAATGATGATTGTTGTGCCAGCCTTCACCAAAAGTAAAAATAGCTAAGAACAAATTATTGCGACTATCGTCATTTGTATCAAAACGACGACTACCAATAGTATGAGCTAGAGAGTTTATTGTGAATGTTATGTGATTGAGAACAATTGTTGATATAACGAAGCCCCATATAAACATCTGCCAACCATTCGTATTTAACTCTGGATATAAGTTATACAAAACTTCTCCAAAAATAAATAAGCTCATCCCTAATATAATGGGGATAAAAACATCGTAACGGTCGATAAATTTTAGTTCAGGAAATTTCGCAAAATCTTTAATATAATCCAATCTGGACGGGAAATTTTGTTTTGCTAGAAACCATCCTGTATGGCTCCATAGAAAACCATGCTGTTTAGGAGAATGCTGATCACTACCTTTATCTGAATTTCTGTGATGCAATCTATGATGCGAAGCCCACCAAAGCGGCCCTCGTTGCACCGCACTTGCCCCAATCACAGAAAAAATAAACTGAGTTATTCTGGATGTTTTGAAGGCTCTATGTGAAAAATATCGATGATAAAAACCCGTAATAGCAAACATACGCACTGCGTATAATATTATTGCTACGGCAACTGCAATAGGACTCCAACCGACGACAAATACAAATAAAACTGCAAAGTGTAAAGCAATAAAAGGAGCTGCCCTTAACCAGTCAATCTCCATTCTATTTGTATCGTCATCTATATCTTTAGTAGCGTAGGCATCAAACCAACGAACGATTGAGCAGATTAAAGTGTCATTATCAATTTTGGAGTCACTCATTTCTTCCTGTCCTTGAGTGACTGCTGTGGAACAAGTTTTATTTTCGAAATATCATAATCGCTATCTTTAATAATACGAATCAGATTTTTATATTCATCAGTTCCGATAACAGGTGTTCTAGACATTATCCATACGTAGTCTCTTTGAATTCTTGCAATAATGGTGTGTTGGTAATCTTTATCGACATATAAAATTCGATAGTCTGCTTTAAATGGCCACATAAACTGCATCTCCCATATTGCATTTGATTTTTTATCTGTCACGAATCCCTTGGGGTGGTATATCTTTATATCGCCGTCAAAACTATCCGCATTAAAAGTAAATGTTGTTGCAATAGTTCCGTCATTATTATTCTCATATGTTTCAATAGCGTTGTGCGCACCTTTTTCTATAAAAGTAGGAATATTTGCAATCACATACCAGTCGCCCATAAAACGATCAATATCTACATATTCCTCAGACTTTATCGGCGGGTAACTGGTACAGCCTATAAAAGAAAAAAAGCTAATTAGTAGTGTTATATTTCGCATAATATTCATTCACTTCATTTGGTAACGTAAATTCGTGCCATCTTTTGTAATTGAATTTAAAGCTAACCACTGATTTTCATCTGAATACCATAAATCGATATTTAATTTATCGCTCTTCAATTTATATCTTTTTGCATTGACCACCTTATCTCGTATTAAAATCTTCTCATCTGCTACGAAACTAATATCGACATCGACAATTTCACCAGTTTGTGAGTTAAGCAATACTTCATTATCTAGAAAACTTTTATCCCAATAGGCAAAGGTGCTGACACAACCAACTACTTCATTAGTGCCCTGTTTAGAATTAATTTTGAAAACACCATTTTCATATTTTCCATTTGTAATGAATGCCTCACCGTTATCATCTGTTATTGATTCGATAGTACTGAGGCAAGAACCTTCCCATATTTCGGTATTTTTATGCTTATAGCTGTAAACATTAATAAATAGAATATCAATATTAAAGTCTGCTTCAATCATCACCCTTCTCTTATCACCTTCTTTTTGAAGGGAAAAGTGATGCTCTCCTATTTCTTTATCTCCATAGAAAACTTTAAAATTCCATGAATTCATAGCAAAAGAATTCTGGCTCCATGCAAAAAATAGCAGCAATATCACTAGTATATTTTTTAATTTGTTTATCGCTAACATTTTTCATCCTTTTACTCGCCCAGGGAAAAATGCATTTGTTTTTTCAATATACGCTTGATACTTTGGTCTTCTTTTAACAATCGTTTCCTCGAGCATAACGACGCCTGAGAATTTCAATAACAACCAAGACATAAGTAGAGGGGAAATGACGATCCACCATGCCCCACTGCTAAAGGCATAAAGATAAAAACCCCACCAAATTAAAGTTTCACCAAAATAATTTGGATGACGCGTATTTTTCCATAGACCAATATCCATTACTTTATTCGCATTACCTTCATCTGATTTAAATTTCGCTAGTTGCCAATCTGCAATGGATTCGTAAAAAAAACCAATCGTCCAAATAACGATGGCAATATATTCTATAAATCCAATATTGGAAGAATCGTTTTTTCCATCCATCACAGCCACAACAGATAAAGATACAATCCACGCTAGTGCTGCCTGAAAAATAAAGATAATAAACAAGCTTTTAAATTCAAAATTAGGAGAGTATTTTTCTCGAATTT
>JAWUYR010000004.1:0-8620 GCA_034110705.1 Gammaproteobacteria bacterium
ACAAAGCTTGTTTCAGTATATCGAAGGGTATTATAATCACAAACGAAGGCATTCATCGATTGGATACCAATCACCCAGTCAATTTGAGATGGCTGCGTGAGTTCGTAGAAGTGAGTGTCTACGGAAATGGGGGAAGATTATTAACGTGGGTTGAGAAAAGGTAGATAAAAATCTTAGACAAATTCATGTATTATTTAAGTCGAATCGGTATACATAAGTCAGTGCTCCTTTGGGTGTGGTCGCGGAAACTATTCTTCTGTATTATGATAATATTCTTAGTTATATGTTTGTTTCTTGCTCTTGTAACTATGAAATTAGCATTTTTATTACTTGCAGTTCCAATTGTTATCGGACAGTTATATTCTAGATATTTTGATGATGCTAAAGATGCTCGTGAGTGTGAACGAAAATTAATTTTTTCACTTAAAGAGCTTCAGGCTCATGCCGTCGCTAGTGAGTCCAATTTTATTGCTTGCTATGAGTATTTATTTGGAATTGAAAAATCAATTTTGGGAGAACATGTTTTTCTTGACCATGATTTTAATGCTATTACTCAAGAGTTTATTGTGCGATATAATAATTTTTTGGGGTCGATTGAGTACTCACAGCATTCTCCAATTAAATTATTAACATTTAAATCGAGAGGAGGTGAATTTAGCTTTCAACATATTTGCACATTTATTGAAGATCAATTAATGCCATTGCTATCAATATATATTAGTGTTTTGTCAAGTGCTAAAGCATGTCATTTAAAAAATGATAAAAGAGATGGGTTTGAAACGCCAGATCCATTTATTTCAGTTGAGTCAAGAAGTAAACTGTCAGAGCTATCACACATTGAGTATCAAACAGAAATTAAAAAGATGTTTAGAAGTTTTCATGTTTTAGTTGTAGATAGTGTTTTTGATTAACCATAAGACTTCCCAAAATCGAAGTCGTTTTCATCAAGTATAAAATAACTTAAAAATCAATTGTTTTAATAATATCCTATATTTAATCACGATGAATCCCCACCTAGCAGCCCAACCCCTTTTATGCTTTAATACCGCCTCCATGAAAGCCAAATTTATACATCTCAATTGTCACACTGAATTTTCGTTAATCGATAGCACTATTCGTATTAAGCCGTTGTTGGCGGCTTGTCAGCAGGCGGATATGCCGGCGATTGCTATGAATGATCATATGAATTTGTTTGCTTTGGTTAAGTTGTATAAGGCGGCGACTGGGCAGGGGATTAAGCCGATTATTGGGTCTGATATTTTATTGGAGAATCCGGATGATCCTAAGCATCCTTTTAAGGCGACGTTGTTGTGCAAAAATAACACGGGTTATCAATCGCTTATTAAATTAATTTCATGTGCTTATTTAGAAGGGCAAAAGCTAGGCACGCCGATTTTGCAGCGCAAGTGGTTGGCTGGGGCGGTTAATGGGCTGATGATGTTATCGGGGGCGCAGTTTGGTGATGTTGGCCAGCTTATTTGCGCGGGTAATCAGGCGCAAGCTGAGAAGATAGCGGCTCGTTGGATGGTGTTGTTTCCGGATAGTTTTTATCTTGAGTTGCAGCGCGTTGGTAGGGCTAATGAAGAATTTTATATCCAGCATGCGGTGCAGTTGGCTGAAAAGCTAACGATTCCGGTGGTGGCGACTAATGCGGTTCGCTTTTTATTGGCGGAGGATTTTAACGCGCATGAAACCCGGGTGGCGATTCATGATGGCTATACCATGGCCGACCCAAAGCGTCCGCAGGATTATACCGCGCAGCAATATTTGCGCTCGGCTGAGGAAATGCAGCAATTGTTTGCTGATATTCCCTCTGCAGTTGAGAATACGGTGCAAATCGCCAAGCGTTGTAATTTAACGGTTTCTTTGGGCGAAACCTTTTTACCTAATTATCCTATTCCTGAGGGTTTAACGACCGATGAGTATTTTCACCAGGTTTCTGAACAGGGCTTGGCCGAGCGGCTTAAGGTGTTGCTTGATGCTACTGCCGACGATTATCCCGAACAGTTGAAAACCTACCAAGAGCGTTTGCAAATTGAATTGGATGTGATTATCCAAATGGGGTTCCCGGGTTACTTTTTAATTGTGGCCGACTTTATTCAGTGGGCTAAAGATAACGATGTGCCGGTTGGCCCTGGGCGGGGTTCTGGTGCGGGTTCGTTAGTAGCTTATGCATTAAAAATTACGGATATTGATCCTTTAGAATATGGTTTGCTGTTTGAGCGTTTCTTGAATCCTGAGCGGGTTTCTATGCCGGATTTTGATATCGACTTTTGTATGGAAGGGCGCGATAGTGTGATTGAATACGTCGCCAATACTTACGGCAAAGATGCCGTGTCGCAAATTATTACCTATGGCACCATGGCGGCTAAAGCGGTGATTCGTGATGTTGGGCGGGTGTTGGGCCATCCTTATGGCTTCATTGATAAAATCGCCAAGCTTATTCCTTTTGAAATTGGCATGACGTTAACCAAAGCGTTGCAGCAAGAGCCGCAATTGGCCGACCGTTATCAGCGTGAAGATGAAGTGCGGCAGTTGTTCGATTTGGCGCTTAAATTAGAAGGCTTAACGCGTAATGTCGGCAAGCATGCCGGTGGCGTGGTAATTGCGCCATCAACCTTGAGTGATTTCACACCGGTTTATACTGAGGGTGAAAATGGTAGCTTGGTCAGCCAGTATGATAAAGACGATGTTGAGGCGGTTGGCTTAGTTAAATTCGATTTCTTAGGTTTGCGCACGTTAACTATTATTGATTGGGCGGTAAAAGCGGTTAATAAACGACGGGCTGTTAGTGATGAAGAGCCGTTAGATATCACGCGTATTGATATTAAAGATCCAAAGACGTTTGAGTTGTTAAAAGCGTGTAATACCACGGCGGTATTCCAGCTTGAGTCTCGCGGCATGAAGGATTTAATTAAACGGTTACAACCGGATTGCTTTGAAGATATTATCGCCTTGGTGGCGTTGTTTCGCCCTGGGCCGTTACAGTCTGGCATGGTAGATGATTTTATCGATCGTAAGCATTGCAGGGCAAAGGTTGAATTTCCGCATCCGGCGTTAGAAGAAATTTTATTAGAAACCTACGGTACGATTCTTTATCAAGAACAAGTGATGCAAATTGCGCAAATTCTCTCGGGCTATTCACTGGGGAGCGCGGATATTTTGCGCCGTGCTATGGGTAAGAAAAAACCAGAGGAAATGGCCAAGCAACGGGTTATTTTTATGGAAGGTGCCATTAAGAATGATGTTGAGGCGAAGACGGCAACGCATATCTTCGACATGATGGAAAAATTCGCCGCTTATGGTTTTAACAAATCGCATTCGGCCGCTTACGCCTTGTTATCGTTTCAAACGGCTTGGTTAAAGAGGCATTATCCGGCTGAGTTTATGGCGGCGGTGTTATCGTCCGACATGGATAACACCGATAAGGTGGTGATCTTTTTTGAAGACAGCAAAGAAAATGGCATTACTATTTTGCCACCGGATATTAATCAAAGTGAATATAAATTTACCGCCAATGATGCGGGGCAAGTTTTATATGGCTTAGGGGCTGTTAAAGGCGCAGGTGAGTCGGCGATTGACATTTTATTAGATGAGCGCAAAGCGAATGGCCCGTTTACGGATTTGTTTGAGTTATGCCAACGTATTGATTTGCGCAAAGCTAATCGACGTGTATTAGAGGCTTTAATTAAAGCAGGGGCGTTTGATTGCTTTGGCCAAGAAAGATCGACTTTACAGGTTTCATTAGAAAAGGCGATTAAATCCGCCGAGCAAGCTTCACGTAATAAAGATATTGGCCAAACTGATTTGTTTGGTGGGGTGACATCAGCGAGTATGCCGGCTGATTATATTGATGTGACGGCATGGACTGAAAAGCAACGTCTTGATGCTGAGAAAGAAAGCCTGGGGCTGTTTTTATCGGGGCATCCTTTAGATCGTTATCAAAATGAATTAAATCATATTCGCACTTGCCAAATTAAAAACTTTGAGAAGAAATGCTTCGGCACTTTACGACTTGGCGGCATGATCATAGGCTTACGCACCATCAATACTAAAAAAGGTGATCGTATGGCGATTATGACTTTAGATGACCAAAGCGGCCGCACAGATATCGCGATTTTTCCAAAGATGTATCAAGAAGTACGCGACATGCTCTTTAAAGATAACATCATTGTTATCGAAGGTGATATGGCGCAAGACCGTTTCACCGGTGGTGTTAAGTTTAATTGCCGCACCATACTAAGCTTTGCAGAAGCAAGAGATGCTTATTCGCGTGGTATCTTGCTTTCTTTAGAGCAAGCCGCAGATGCCAAACAAACCTTGTTGGAGCTACAAACATTGTTAAAGCCTTACACTGCTGGCGGCAGTTGCGGTATTATGGTTGACTACAAGCGTGATGATGCCACGGCTAGGCTAAATTTAGGCAAAGAATGGAGTGTGCGGCCATCTGATGAGTTATTGGACAGCTTGCGCCAAGTGATTGGTGAAGAAAAAGTTCAAGTTCTTTATAAATAAGCTATAATCAACCCTATGACTGTGAACTTTCTAGATTTCGAAAAACCAATTGCTGAGCTCGATGCCAAAATTGAAGAGCTTCGTCATATTGGTAATGATAGTGAATTAAATATTGCTGATGAAATTGAACGCTTAGAAAAAAAACAGCAGCAACTTTTAAAATCAACCTTCAGCAAATTAACACCTTGGCAGGTTGTGCAACTAGCACGACACCCACAACGCCCACATGCCGTTGAATACATCGACAATCTTTTCACTGACTTTGAAGAGTTACATGGCGATCGTATGTACGGCGACGACGCGGCTATTATTGCCGGTTTAGCCAGATTAGACGGTCAACCTGTTATGCTCATTACCGAAGAAAAAGGCCGGACGACCAAAGAGCGCATAAAACGTAACTTTGGCTCACCAAAGCCAGAAGGTTACCGCAAAGCATTGCGATTAATGAAATTAGCCGAGCGTTTTGAGCTACCCATTATTACGTTAATTGATACTCAAGGTGCGTATCCGGGGATTGATGCCGAGGAACGTGGCCAAAGTGAAGCTATCGCCCGTAATTTATTTGAAATGTCGACACTAAAAACCCCGATTATTTGTGTTGTGATTGGCGAAGGGGGCTCAGGTGGAGCCTTGGCTATTGGTGTTGGTGATAGGGTGCTTATGCTGGAATACAGTGTTTACTCGGTTATTTCACCGGAAGGCTGTGCCTCTATTTTATGGCGTAGTGCCGACAA
The DNA here is from genome assembly GCA_034110705.1 of Gammaproteobacteria bacterium. Lineage (GTDB taxonomy): Bacteria > Pseudomonadota > Gammaproteobacteria > JABDGN01 > JABDGN01 > JAWUVP01. Next base: position 5,250 of record JAWUYR010000004.1, read on the forward strand.
AGCACCAGAAGCGGCCGAGAGTTTAAAAATGACCGCCCAAGATGCTTTAAAGTTAAACCTTATCGACGGTATCGTTAAAGAGCCTTGCGGTGGTGCTCATCGAGATATGGATGATATGTTTTCAACACTTAAGAGCACATTGCTAACACACCTTAAGCAATTACAAGCTAAACCGATTGATAAAATTGTGGAACAACGTTATCAACGCTTGATGCAACACGGAATTGAATATCAAGAAAAAGGCTGATGTCTTTTGTTTTAGTGAAATTCTTATAATGGATTCGACAACATGACTAATATTATAGCGTTTAGTGGTGGACTTGATTCTAATTGCCTACTTCATATGTTAGCTAATAATAAAATCCCTAACTTTTCAGCTTGCGAAACAACAGCGGTGTATATTAACCATAACATCAATGAAAAATCGGCAGACTGGGGTAAGCATTGTGATTCTGTGTGCAAATCTTTAAATATTCCTTTTAAACAAATCAATATTAATATTAACTCATTAAACGGCGAAAGCTTGGAAGCGGTTGCGAGAGAAAAACGCTACGCAAAGCTTATGAGCTTAATTGAGCAAGATGATGTTTTGCTTACCGCTCATCACCAAGATGATCAGGCTGAAACATTTTTGCTGCAAGCTTTGCGTGGTGCTGGTGTAAAAGGCTTGGCCTCTATGCCTTATAAAAAACGCTTTGGTAAAGGTTGGCATGCTCGGCCTTTGCTGAGTTACACACGTAAAGAATTAGAAGCCTACGCACAAGAGCATAGTTTAAGCTGGGTAGAAGATGACAGTAATCAAGATAGTTGTTTTGATCGTAACTTTTTACGTAATGAAATTGTACCCAAAATTAGTGCGCGCTGGCCGAGCTTTCATCGCTCACTTAGCCAAAGTGCAGCTTATTGTGCCGAGGCAGATGAGTTGTCTGAGGATTTAGCAAAGATTGATTATGCTGTTTGCTCAGGTGAACAACAAACGCTAGCGATTCAAATGTTACAACAGCTTTCGATTATTCGGCAAAAAAATGTGCTTCGTTATTGGTTACGTCAATGTGATTGTACTGTGCCTTCTGGACAGTTTATCGAGCGTATTTTAAATGAACTTTTAACAGCTAAAGAAGATGCCCAGCCATTAGTTGAATGGGCAGGTGGGCAAGTCCGTCGTTTTCAAACTCGGTTGTATGCTTTATGTGAGTTATCAGAGTTCACCAATAATGTTCTTGAATGGGACTTGCAAAATGATTTAGTGGTTGGAGATAAAATTTTAACTGCATCTCATACAAAAGGAATGGGGATAGCGTCCAGCAAAATTTCACAAGATGTGACGGTTAAGTTTCGCCAAGTTGGTGAAAAAATTAAACTACCGAATCAGAAGGTGACTAAGGATTTGAAGAAGTTGCTTCAAGAGTGGGGTGTTCCTCCTTGGTTGCGTCAATCTATTCCGTTGATTTATCATGCTGGTGACTTGATCAGCGTTGTGGGTTATTGCTATAGTGCAGATTATGCAGCCAAGGACGATGAGCCTGGCATTAGCATTGAGGGGCTTGGCAATACGTGATGAAATTTTTTCAATTTTACTACTACACTTATTTGTTTCGCTTTGATCCAAGCAACACCTGGTTTCGGCATTCAATTAAAATTTTACTGGCTACTTTACTCGCCACTATTGTTGCTTTTTTCCATCTGCAATTGCTCGATATTTGGTTCATATTGACGACGTTTTTAATCATGCTTATGGCGAATGTTAGTCTGCCTTTGAAAACGCGTATTAAAATGCTTATTCAGCAATGGTTTATCGCTTTAGTTTGTGTAATGCTAATGTTGTTACTCGCAAAATGGTGGTGGATTAAAACACTAACATTTTTAGTCATTGTCTTCTTTAGCACATTACTGATTGCTTATAAGCCTAATAAAACACCATTAGCTATGATCGCCATTATATTTGCCTTACTTGCTATGGTTAAAGCGACGGATCTATCTACTCTGCCAACGATTGTGGTTTATTTTATTTATGTATTAGCTATTTGTTTACTGGTAACATTTTTTATCTGGCCTGAGCGCTTAGCCAAGCAAATAGAAAATAACACACAAACAGGTATTATACTTTTGGGGCGTTACCTTTGCTATGTTATTGGTGATGCGGCGCTAGGAAATCAAATTCAGCGTGAACGAAGTCTTTTGCAACAATCAATGTTAAATAGTGAGAAAATTTTAGCTGATTTAATTAGAAGCTATCATGCCAGTGAACAAACAACTCAGCTAAGTGCTGTAAGTAGCAATTTTAAACAGCTGTGTTATGCTGCTATCGCATTAGAAAGTAGTATACAAAACCTAGCTTCTAGAGCTTATTTACGTGGGCCTATGCGTGAGCTGCAAAGCTATATGCTGGTGTATAAACAGTTCTTTTTGCATGCGCCGGCTAATCGCGAGAGCTTATTTATTCAATTAGCAAGAGAGCAGAAAAATTTAGAGCAAGCTATCACCGTGCAGCAAGCACTTATTTTTAGAACGACTCCACATATTTATTTGGATTTTTCACATTGGAACCAAGTGGCTTTTTATTTTGCACATTTAAATCAATTGATTGAGCGTTTGTTTTTTGGTGTTAGCGATGAAGATTAACTTTTCAAAAATCACTCCACAATTACACGCTCCATTACGTGCGCTCTGTGCGATATTAATTGGCTTGGTAATATATCAGTTTGACCATTCTAGTTTTCGTTTTTGGATTTTGCTGACTATTGTGATTCTTTTGCCTACAACAACAGGGGCTACTTGGCAAAAAGCAATTAGTCGGGTCATCGGTACTGTGTTTGGTGTCTTATTTGGATTCTTACTATTTGTGGTTATTGGGGGCAATGTCTATTTATATGCAGTATTAACTTTACTCGCTCTCTTTCTTACGGCTTACCTTTCTAAAATAAACTATACAGCAGCCATGTTTTTTGCCGGGATAGTTGTTGTATTAGGTTTAAGTTATTTTGTCGCAAAAGGTAACATGGACGTAGCCTGGACTTTTGCATTTACTCGCTTATTTGATACTGTTATTGGTGCGGTTATCGTTATTTTAGTTGCCTTTCTTTTTTGGCCAGAGCGCTCCAGTGACAAATTAAAACTAATCTCTGGAAAAGCTATTCGATCATTAATCGAAAATTTCACCTTACAATTTAAAATATACTCTGGCAATCGTGATTACGAAATTGATAACAATGCTATTAATGAATTTTACCAATCTTACATAGATTTTATTAACATACATTTAGAAATGAAGCAGCAACCCAAAAACCTATTACAATATCAGCTTAATGTATCAGCGATTGTCAATAACTTATTAGCAGCCTTTAATAGCCTAGTCGCTTTGCACGTTAATT
>JAWUYR010000005.1:0-12848 GCA_034110705.1 Gammaproteobacteria bacterium
ATCAACCTAAAACTCAATAATTATAATCTTCCCCAATAAAAGTGGACACCAATTTGTTTTTCATAGTTTAAAAAATTGGTGTCCACTTTTATGGGGGAAGATTACTATCGAAGACTAAGAGGAGCAGATGCTTTCTCAGTGTGATAACTGATCGTTTTAGGATTTTTCCTCGCGGCAGCTAATATTCGAAATTTTATTGATAATCAGCGAGAGTCTTTGATTGTTTGTGGTGACTTTAAGTTGAAGTCCGAGACCAATAATATGAAGATAATTTAATGTAAATTCAATGCCTTGCCCAACATATGTAAAGTTAAATAAACGAAAATATCATTTTGCCCGAAAGAAGAAAGCTTGCAGATTATATTTTAATCTCAGCCGAGGTAGCTATTGAAGATTTTCAGATGCTTAGTCATGATGTGTCAGACTATGCGCCATTATTAGTGGAGGTTTCCGGAAAGCAGTAAACCCGTTTCCGGAAAAGATATTTGCCTAGGGCCAGATTAATAGCTCTTACGTTGTGGACGGCTTTCTTTTGGCTGTGCCACGTTAACTTTAATATCACGACCATCTAGATTTTGACCGTTAGTCCCTTCGAGAGCTGCTGCTGCATCTTCATCGGTTTCGAACTCAACAAAACCAAAACCGCGAGATTGCCCCGTTTCTCTGTCAGAGATAAGTTTTACGCTGTTCACTTTGCCATAGGCCGAAAAGTGGTCTTTAAGTCCTTCATCAGTAGTGTCGTAACTTAAGTTACCTACGTAAAGAGTATTTTCATTGCTCATATTATTAACCTTTAAAACTGTGAATAAAAACCCAAGAGGTGACACAGAAAAATATTACGCAATAGTCTGCCTTTTACCCAAAGGTCAGATTATTATAACGCCTTTTGATTCACAAAGGCGAACTTTGCTTAACTTATATTTTAAGCCCTGTTTTTTTGTGTAAAAATCGTTATAATCGCGCGTTCATTATTAAAGGAATTCTCTGTGTTAACTGCTGCAAATATTACCGTTCAATTCGGTTCAAAACCTCTTTTCGAAAATGTAAATGCCAAGTTCGGCAATGGCAATCGCTACGGCTTGATTGGCGCTAATGGTGCTGGAAAGTCTAGTTTAATGAAAGTGTTAGCTGGCCAAGTTAATGCGCAATCCGGTTCCGTCTCCCTGACGCCAGGTGAGCGTGTTGGTGTTTTAAGCCAAGACCAATTTGCCTATGAAGAAGAACGAGTGATCGATACCGTGATTATGGGCCATGCGTCATTATGGGAAATAGCTAAAGAGCGTAACCGTATTTATGGCTTACTTGAAATGAGCGAAGAAGACGGAATTAAGGTTGCAGACCTAGAAATGCAGTTCGCAGAATTAGATGGTTATTCGGCTGAGGCCCGTGCGGGTGAATTATTACTGGGTTTAGAAATTCCAGAATCCTATCATTTTGATTTAATGAGCGCCTTGCCACCGGCTTTAAAGTTACGGGTGTTATTAGCGCAAGTGTTATTCTCACAACCACAGATTTTCTTACTCGATGAGCCAACCAATAACTTAGATATTAATACGATCCGCTGGTTGGAAAATGTGCTTAATCAAAGTAAAGCAACTATGGTAATTATTTCGCATGATCGCCATTTCTTAAACAGTGTTTGTACACATATTGCCGATTTAGATTATGGCGATTTAAAAGTTTACCCGGGTAACTACGATGCCTTCATGTTAGCGTCAATGCAAATTCGTGAGCAAGCGCTCGCCAGCAATGAGCGTAAGCAAGCGCAAATAGAACAGTTGCAAGACTTCGTGCGTCGTTTCTCAGCCAATGCCTCTAAAGCCAAACAAGCAACTTCTAGAGCAAAGCAGATTGATAAAATCAAATTAGAAGACATGCGACCTTCAAGTCGTAAAGCACCTTATCTTAAATTGATTCAAGATAAAAAATTACACCGTAATGCGTTAGTGGTCGAGAACCTGACCAAAGGTTATGAGGAAACACCATTATTTAAAGACGTGAGCTTTATTGTCCCGGCTGGGCAAAAGGTCGCGATTATCGGAGCGACCGGTATTGGTAAAACGACTATGTTGCGTTGCTTAGTCGGCGATTTAAAAAGCGATAATCCAGAGAGTAATATTAAATTTGCCGAGCAAGCCTCTATTGGTTATTTTGCACAAGATCACTCGACGGACTTTAATTCTGATATCAGCGTTTACGATTACCTTTATCAATTTAAAAAACCAGCACACGATGAGCAATTCGTGCGTGGTGCATTAGGACGAATGTTGTTTTCTGGTGACGACATTAAAAAGCCTATTAAAAAATTGTCGGGTGGTGAAAAAGTGCGTGTATTGTTTGCCAGGTTTACTTTAGAAGATCCAAATGTATTGTTACTCGATGAGCCAACCAATCACTTAGACATGGAATCTATTGAATCATTGAATATTGCTTTGGAGCAATATGAAGGTACTGTGATTTTTGTCAGCCATGACCGTGAGTTTGTTTCGTCAATCGCTAATCGTATTCTTGAAATTACGGAAGATGATGTACGCGATTTTGGTGGTACTTATGATGAATATTTAATAAGACAGTTAGGGTAATATTATGTCATTTATACTCGACGAACGCTTAACACAAGGTACGGTGACTATCGCCGACTGGCCGTTATGCCAAGTCTTGCTCAAGAATGAAAAAAATTATCCTTGGGTGTTACTGGTACCAAAACGGGCAGATATAAAAGAAATTTACCAACTTAGCCAAAACGATCAGCAACAGTTAACTGTTGAAATCGATAAGCTCTCTGGCATTGTACAACAACAATTTACGCCGGATAAGCTTAATGTTGCGGCCATCGGTAATATGGTACCGCAGCTTCACATTCATATTGTAGGTCGTTTTCAAACAGATCCACTGTGGCCTGCGAGTATTTGGCAGCCGGCTTATGTACCGGTAAAATACACGGATGAAGAATTTATAAGGCTGTATTCTACCTTACAAGTGAAGTGCCAAAAACAGAATGGCGAATCATAGTTATATTTTATTAGCCGAGAATGCGCAAGATAAAACAATGCAGGAATTATTTCAGAAGATGTTGCAAGATTTAGGGCCAACAAGTTGTACTAATCATCATAAAGCTTGTATTGCTTGGCCAGGCTATGAGGTCGCTACTCTAGAAAAAATTGATATTGATTTACTCGCTATTGCCGGCGCTCAAGATCAGGCTGTGATGAGTGCCAAAACACAATTAATTGCCGATTCAGTTCCCAATGCTCAATTCATACTTATTCAGGATGCAGCACATTTTTCAATGTTGGAGCAGCCGGAAGTCGTCAATAAACTGATAGCAAGTTTTCTAGAGGCGTGAGATTAAAAGATTACACCATAATAAAACTCATTCAGAATAAAGCTGGGCTGTAATAACAAGATGAAATGTTGAAATCATTTATGGCTAGTAAGGATGGGGCTATCATTTGCTGTTGTTAGGAAAATCCATTACCATATTCGTTTCTATAGTTGCAAGAAGGGTGTTATGTTGAACAAGAGAACTTTGAATTTAGTCATCATATTATTAGCGAGTCTTTTCATGACAAGCTGCACCACTATGAAAAAGCCTGTGTGGGTAAAAGCTGTACACAAACAAGTACCAGAACAATTTTGCCATCAATTTAGTCAGAAAATGTTATCTCCCAACTTACAAAAAAGTACTCGAGTGCAAAAAGAATGTTTAACGCTCGCTAATCAAGCTTTACAATCCTGCATGTCGCAACATAAGAAACAACTGCCGCGCAGCTTTAGTGTTGGTGATTCTGATAAATGGGGTAATGTTCTCAGCCAATGTATTGTTGATTATGTTTATAAAAGCCAGAAGCTGCCCATTTATATGCACAAAGATTTTAAACAAAGAATCTTTCAAAATAGAGCCTTTGTTTCTACCAGAGTTGCTTGTCAAAATGAGTCTATGTTGCAATATTTACGTGGTAAGACAAAAACCACACGTCAATGTGTCGCTACATTAACGAAGGCTCAACTTCATTGTGCTAATGAAGCTTTGCGCGGCCAAGATCGCTATATTCGTGGCATGCGAAAAACAACAGGTTTGGCTAAAAAATATATGCAATGCTTGCTGGATAAAACGTTTAAGCTTCCACAACATATGCGCCATAAAATTGTCAGCTCTTAAGTCGTAAGTTATTTAGATAGATAGCTAATATGCCGTACCGCGTTTACGTAAGAATGCCGCGATATAAAACATAATAAACGGTATAAATAGACTTCCAATCGCGGCTAAAATAGCGATATGCCCCATTCCTTGCAAATGCCCATTTGATGATTGGCTTAAGAATAATCCAGACAAACCAGAACCCATTGCCATCATGAAATTTCGCACGGTATTTTGTAAGCTCATAAAAGCACCACGTTGTTCTGGCTCTGGGATCTCGCTGATTTGTGTCATAACAGAGGTCATACGTAATGAAGCACCGCCCATCATTAGCATAAAGAATAGAAAAATAGGGATAATGTCGAAGTTTATCTGAGTGATCAGTGCCACAATAACAAATCCACTACCAAGAAAACAAATGGGAATCGGGCCAATTTTATCGATGAGACGGCCCCCCAAGATTGCACCGATTATACTAGCAATACCACCACATAAATACATGTACGATAAATCTCCTATCGCTAAGCCACGATTCATGACAAAGAAATTAGAGAGGTTTGGAATAAGGGCGAATAAGGTTGCCATGGTAATACCAATGGCTATAAATGCAGACCAAGCGGCTTTATTTTTTAATAAGGCTTTACTGATAGCCGATTGTTCGGAGGCAATAATTTGTTTGAAAGGTTCATATTTAAAAACAACCAATAAAAGGACTGCGATAATCAACAAGCTGATGATGATAAAAGCAAAGTGCCAACTAGTGTGTACAGCCACGAAGATCTCTAATGGAATAGCGACGGCTGAAGAGATGGAAAAGCTACTCATTAAAATACCCATCGCTTTACCACGTTTAGCAACCGGTATGTTGTCGGTAATGATAATGGTGGCTAAAGAGGCAACAGGGCCACCAAAAGCACCTGCGACAACACGAAACATGATTAAACTGCTCTCATTCCAAGCCAGCGAGGTTAGCGCAGTGGCGATAGCTAAGCCAAGTAAAGAATAAATAATGGCTTTTTTGCGAGTGATACGGCTGACAATCTTGCTAAATAATAAGCTACTAAAGCCAGCACAAAGTGTATAAGCACCAACGATGGTGCCAATTAGGCTTACGGATACATGAAGCTCTTTAACAAAATAAGGGGCTAAGGGCATCACTAGCATGAAATCAATCATGTTTAATAGCATCATGCTGAAGGCTAAAAAAATAATCTTCCGTTCGCTATTCATATAATTCTCTCTTTGTTTTTATCGATTACACACTAAAAAGCCACATTAAGTTTGCTGAAAACTCAATGTGGCTTACATGTATTTTTCGAAGAAGCTGAAAGTTAATTAGCGCCTTCTTTTTGTGCATCTTGAACAGCTTGAGCTGCAATATTGCCGCTTAACACGCTGTCTTGAATAACATTTGCAAATGCTTTAGTACCATCTGGTGTGCTAGGCAATAATATCGTGCTACTTTTGTTGTTAGCGCCGATTTCTTTTAAAGCATCGTAGTATTGTGTAACAAGTACTAGGTTCATCACATCAGAAGCGCTGGTTCCTGGAATGCTTTGTTGGAACTCACCAATCGATTCTCTTAAGCCTTCAACAATTGCTTTACGTTGGTCGGCTATACCTTGTCCTTGTAAGCGCAAGCTATCAGCATCTGCTTCGGCTTTTTTAACACGTAAAATTTTAGCAGCTTCACCTTTTTGTTCAGCGGCCATACGTAAACGTGCTTGCTCATTAATTTCATTCATAGCGGCTTTTACTTTCGCATCAGGATCGATATCGGTAACCAGTGCTTTAATGATGTCATAACCAAATTCACTCATTTGCTCTGAAAGCTCTGATTTAACGGCGATAGCAATATTATCTTTCTTTTCAAACACATCATCTAAAATTAATTTAGGCACTTGGGCACGAACAACATCAAAAATATAAGACGTGATTTGCGCATTTGGGTTACTTAAACGGTAAAAAGCATCATAAATACTTTCTGGCTTAACACGGTACTGAACTGAGATAGCTAATCTAAGGAAGACGTTATCTTTTGTTTTTGTCTCAACCGGCACATCTAATTGCAATACGCGTAAGCTAACACGACCAACAACGGTATCAATGAAAGGAATTTTAAAGTTCAAGCCAGCGATTCCACCACGTATAAATTTTCCTAAACGTGCGACGATAGCCACTGTTTGTTGCTCAACGATAAAAACAGTATTGAATATTAAAACTAAAATGATGACGACGACACCTAAAATAATTAAACTGGTCATTTATTTCTCCAAAAGTAAGATTGTGTGAATATTGAGCAGCAGTATACCTGAACTAGCAGGAATGTTCACTGGGATTATGCGATATGTTTACGATATAATGCTAGACTTTATACTCATACTATTGAAGAGGTTGCGATGGAGAAATGGACCCGGAAGATATTCGGTATTGCTTTAGGCAACACCTTAGTTTTATATGACTTCATTTTATATGGATTTTTAGGCAGTACATTAAGTCAATTATTCTTCCCAATGCAAACACCTTTTGTCGCTTTAATGAGTGTTTTTCTAATTTACGCCTCTGCTTGTCTAATGCGGCCTTTTGGTGCTTTATTTTTTGGCTTAATCGGTGACAAATTTGGTCGTAAAGCATCATTGATTAGCTCAATATTGCTAATGTCAGGTTCATCCGTATTAATGGGGTGCTTGCCAACCTATCAAAGCATTGGTGGGTTGTCGGTACTTTTCTTAGTATTGCTGCGTGTGATTCAAGGCTTTTCAATATCGGGTGAGGAGGTGGGTTCGGCAATCTATCTAATTGAGTCTGCTCCTGAATCTAAAAAATCTCTCGCTGGCAGTATTGTACTGGCAAGCGTTCATGCAGGATTATTTTTCGGGGCTAGCATCATTTGGCTTAGCCTTGCTTTTATTTCCCACGCTGAGTTTTTATCTTGGGGTTGGCGCTTACCTTTTCTTATGTCTCTTCCGATCTCATTAATAGTGTTGTACTTTCGTCTTAAGCAAGATGATAGTAAGGCATTTGAATCAGTTAAACACGAGAAAGGATTTTCTTATCCACTGAAGCAAATTTTTCGACATTATAAGCTAAGAGTTTTAGTTGGAATTCTAATTTGTGGTTTATCAACGATTGGTATTTACTTATACGCTATCTTTATTCCAAATTATCTCAAAGTCTGTCACCATTTTAGTCTTGATCACGTTTTGATTTTTAACATGTTTAGCTTTATTATTAGTGCTTTATCTGTTTTGTTGATTGGCTATTGGGGGGACAAAGTGGGTTTGATTAAACCGATGCGTTGGGCGAGTATTGCTTATATTGTTTTATCACCAGTTGCCTTCACCTTATCGGCCAATAGTGATTTGGTAAGCATTGTGGTTACTCAATTATTATTCATCATAATAGTCGCTTTAGCTTCAGGAACATTAATGGCTTTATTAAACTCATTGTTTCCCATTGAAATTCGCTTCACAGGTGTCGCAATTTGTTTTAATTTCAGCATGATACTGCTCGGTAGTACAGCTCCAATGGTGAGCTTAACGCTACAAAAACTGTCATTGTTTTCTGCCTTCCCAGCGATATATATGGTCGTAATGGGGGTTGTGGTATGGGTGATGTTAAAATCAATAAAATTAACGCCGCAGACTTAATATGAAACAAGTTCAAATCTTCGATGTTGACGGTACTTTAACCTATAACAAGATTGATTGGCTCGGCTCTACGAGTTTTGAAAGCTTTTCTTTTTGGCCGCTTATTTCGAATGAATTATGTTATGAAAAAAAAGCCTTGCAACTAGCTGTTCGTAAGTGGAAGGCAAATATGAAAATTGAGCATGATGCTGATCAATCTTCTTTTGAGATGATGCAAAGAACTGTTGAAACACATTTTCACAATTCAGTGACTGGTGAGGATCTTGTTCGGTGTGCACAAGCTATCACCCAACAGTTTATTGAACAAAAAATCATCCAAATGAATGCCATCGATTATATTCGGACTTGCTTGGAAAATGATATTATTTGTGTTCTAACCACGGGAAGTTATTTAGATGGGCTACAAGGTTTTGTAGAGGTACTAATAAAAGAAGGGTACTTGCCCAAGTCAAAAAACCTATATATTAACGGTGCGGAATTTGATTGGGAACGTAAAGTATTAATGCATGCTAATATCGGCAGTCATAAAGTGACTAAGCTTAAAAGTACATTGCATGGGATTGATTATAAAATCACGGCGGCTTTTGGTGATGACCCGTATGTAAACGATAAAGGAATATTAGAGTTGGCTCTAGAGCATAAGGCACCTGCGATTGTTATTAAATCTAAGAAAAATAAGCAGAATGATTTTAATTCAGATTTTCAGCGTTATTCTTGGGCTGAGTATTTATCTTCATGAAGACTTATAGGAACAAATATGACACAAAATAACCCTATTGCTTTAATTACTGGCGCTTCCAGCGGTATTGGTTGGGCACTCGCGTTGCAATTTGCAGCTAAAGGCTACGACTTACTCATTATTGCTAGACGCACTGAACGACTCGAAGAATTAGCCAGCATCGTAGAGAAACGCTTTAACCTTCAATGCTATTGTTTAACCTGTGATCTCACTGAAGAGAATTCACAACAACAAATTATTGATTTTGTTACCTCAGATAAATTGAAGATTGATGTTCTGATCAATAATGCGGGCTTAGGTGAGAATAAGCTCTTTGCTGAAAGCGTTTATGAACGCACAGAGGCAATGTTACAAGTGAATATGCGTAGCCTGGTTAATTTAACCTATTACTTCCTCCCCAAAATGCTTAGTCGACAAAAAGGCTATGTCTTGAATGTAGCCTCTACGGCCGCAATGCAACCCGTTCCTTATATGGCTATTTACGCAGCAACAAAAGCATTCGTATTGAGTTTTTCTGAGGCGATTAATGAGGAGTGTCGGGGAACCGGTGTTAGCATTACGACACTTTGCCCTGGTCCAACCTCATCTGAATTTTCTGAGATTGCACGCATGCAGAAAAGTGAACTGTTTAATACTCGACTGCTTGGGGTGATGAGCTGTGATTATGTAGCAAAAAAAGCAATCCGTGCCTTGTTTTCCAAAAAACGGGTTGTAGTACCAGGTTTTAGACAAAAACTATTAATGTGGATAAGTAAGCTAACCCCCAATGCTCTGGTGTTACGAACATCGAAATCGTTTACTAAGCCCAAATAATCAAGACACCACAGGTTTGAGTTTTGAGGTTATTAATATCCAATGGGTTAAGTAGCATAGGAAGGGCTTTAGTCTATGTACCTTGATAAGTCGATAGTGTAAAATCACGCTTCTGAGGATACAGATGAGTTGATCGTTATGCGTAAAAACAGCACAGTAAGCCTTAGCCAAATTATTGAGGCAACTAATGGTGAATTAATTAGCCGAAACGCGGTTAACAGTCATCAAATTCAAATACGGAATCTAGCGCGGTTACCAAAATCAACATCTGAAAGCCTTTCTTATGTTGCTTCTAATAAATATTCCAAAAATATCAATAGCAGTAAGGCGCAAGTCATACTGGTTAATAAAGATGTAACGCTTCCTGAAACAGAACAACTCTTTATTGTGGTTGATAATGTTTGGTTCGCAATGGTTAAGCTTTTACCATTGTTCTACAGTACTAAAAAAATTAAACCAGGTACACATCCAAGTGCCATTATTGGTGAGAATGTTAACTTAGGAAATAATGTCACCATTGCCGCTTTTGTCGTGATTGAAGATGATGTCAAAATTGGTGATAACTGTGTCATCGGTGCTCAGTGCTACATTGGTGAGCATGTCGAGATAAAACAAAACACACGGCTTTATCCTGGAGTCAAAATTTTAGAAGATACCATCATTGGCGAAAACTGTATTTTGCACCCAGGTGTTGTGATTGGTGCAGATGGTTTTGCTTATGAAGTGATTAATGGTTTGCCGACAAAAATTCCTCAAATGGGTAATGTTGTTTTAGGCAATAATGTTGAGGTAGGCGCTAACTCTTGTATAGACAAAGCCTTTTTAGATTCTACGACTATCGGTGAAGGCACCAAGATTGATAACTTAGTCCAAATTGGTCATAACTGTGAAATTGGGCCTTATAATGGCATGTCAGGCCATACCGCTATCGGTGGTTCAGTTAAAACTGGAGTAGGGGTGATGTTTTGGGGGCAGGCTGGTTCGGCTGATAATTTATCGATTGCAGATTACACGACGATTGGTGGGCAAGCGGGTGTGATCTCTAGCATTACTGAAAAGAATACAGCCGTGTTTGGTACGCCAGCTGTTCCGCATAGGCAGTATTTTAAAATGACGGCCGCCCTTAGAAAACTCCCCGATGTATTAAAAAAAATAAAATAAGTATTATTATCGGATTAACTAAAACTTCATCACAAACAGATTAATCTTCTACGCGTTACTATAAACCGACAAGTTCATTAAAACTCTGTTATAAGCCATAATATTGTATCAATAAAGAGAGATTAAATATGTATATACTGGCTAGCGGAGGTGATTTTACGGTAATAGGTAAAAATAAATTATACTTTAGCACTATGCACCTTCCTCAAAAGGCAGGGCATAAATATGCGGTGTTTAACTTGGACTGTGCCAAGCGCGAATTATGGAGTGAGAATGTCCTCGGTGAGGATCCTATCCGCAGTTTTACCAATGAGGTTATAAAGGATATTGCTTGTCTGAGCGATTATACTTGCGTAGTAACGAATACTAGAGTTCTATGTTTTGGAAAAGCTCAGTCGTCGCATTCTGGTTATCACGTTATTAGTCATGATGTAACCAGAAATTTTGCGTTACAGAAAAATGAGGTGTTAGAGAAAGTCTTTTCATTATATCAAAAATTTGCTTTATGCTCTAATTATGGTCGAGTATTCTTTTTGCCTCTTGATGTGCCTCTTTCAAGTTCTGAGTTTATACAGTCGCTGAAAACATTCAAGCTTGGGGGAGATGAGAAAATAAAAAAAATTGATGGCTACCTCAGTCTTTCTGTGAATATTTTAACTAACCAACGAATAGTTACAATTAATGGCCGTAAACAAGTGGAAAAATTTGAGCTTGTCGGCGCACTTCCTAAAGATATCGTCACTTTTAATTCTCCCTTCCCATATAGCTACACCGTTTTCATTCTTCAAAAACAAGTCCTTATTGTTACTCGTCATGGCCGATACATTCGTAAGAGTTTTTTGGAGCTGGGCTTAACGGGTAAGGTGATACAGAAATATTTTTTTCATTTTCATAGTAAATATGTAAAGGTATTTTTTGTTACAAATGAAGGTAAAGCGTATGTTAAAGATATAGTAGTTGAAATTTCAGAATTTGTTTGTAATGAGCTGCCTTTGAATGCCGAGGGGGCACTTTCTTTACCATTATCAAAACCTAATGAGGCTATTGTATACATTGTGTCTGAAACCTCCTATACATTGGTAGTGACAAATTATCAGCATTATTTTTGCGGCTCTAATAGGGGTATGTTTAAGACATTCGCGCATAATTATCTCTGTGATAAGTTTGTTCCAATCCCTAATAGTAAAACATTCTCCATACCCCCGCGGCCTTCTAAGCGACTTGATAAGCATCCCTGTACCTATAACAACCCAGTTTATGAGCCACCTAAAGGATGATAATAAATAATTTTTTATTATAAAAATCACCTCTAAATGATTTAAACCTTAATACTCACTTAAGCTTCAGTCGTTAAAATTCTGCAAATATAAAAATAATAACAAACAGAGAATAACACGTGTCCAAACTTCTAATAATAACGATTTCAAGCATCTTACTTCTTTTGACGGCACCGACTTATAGCCAATTTTATTTCTTTGGTGATAGTTTATCTGATGCTGGTGTAATGGATAGCAACGCTAGCTTACCTAAATCCTATAATGGGATTGCTCGCAAGCCTATTTACACTAATCCTGGACACGAAGGTTATAATGTTTGGCCTTACTATGTATCTAAGATATTCGATCAAGAGGCTGTTTATGGGCCGAATAATGTAAATAATGGTATCGGAAATGATGGTTCTGCGGTTTCTGGTCAATTAGATGGTAACAATTATGCTGCTGGTGGCGCCGTCACGGCTGGCGAAGGTATTCTTTTTCCGGGTTACTCGCCGCCCTCTGTTGAATTACAAGTGCAACGCTTTGCAAAACAGCATGCCGATGATGCTGATCTTCAGAAAAATGTTTATTTTATCTGGATTGGCGCTAATGACTATTTACGTTTATTTATGAAATTCTTTAAAAATCCGAATACAAATCTTGGTGAGTTCACGAAAGACCTCTTAGCCGTTAGCCAAAAAGGCCCAGATGTTATCGCCGAACAAATAGCGGCTTTACATGCACTAGGAACACCGGGCAATAACCCGAAACGCTTTTTTGTGATTGAATTACCTAGATTGACCAACACACCTATTGTGCGAAGCATGTCACAAGAATACCCCATTCTTAATAACCCGATATTTAAAGGTGTTGTGGATTCATTGTCGAACTCATTTAACAAAAATTTAAACTAATCTTCCCCCATAAAAGTGGACACCAATTTGGTCAACTATGAAAAACAAAGAGGTGACATATGTCAAAAAACGCAAGAAAATATACGGCAGAATATAAAGCTGAAGCACTGAAGCTAGCGCTAAGCTCAAGCTCGGTTTGAGGAGCAGCAAAAGATTTAGGGATGCCAGCAGCAA
>JAWUYR010000006.1:0-22965 GCA_034110705.1 Gammaproteobacteria bacterium
ATGTAGGGTTCACCACTTTGGCGTTTTTGTGGTCGATGCGCTTCTTCAGCCAACAAATAAGCTTTATAGATATGCTCAATACTGGGCTTATCCATATAGAGTTTTAATTGCTTTTTAAGTTTCGAAAAATGGCTCACAGAAATCCATAAAAAAGGGTGGGCTACAATCAGCCCACCCTATCATGATACAGTGTTTTACTAGTCAGCATCAACCGATAATAAATTGGCTTTCTCTGCTTCAGGTGCTACATTTTCCGGCACAATTTCTTCAACAGCAGGGTTGGCAACCACAAATAATTCATCTTCGACGCTCTTTTCAATTGAGCTCTCGGAAGCTTCTTTTTCCGGAATATCAAAAATAAGAGAAGGATCAGGACGCGTAACAGGCGCTTCATCTAAAATCTTAGCAGTAATCGTACCTTTAGCGATTTCACGTAAAGCCACAACAGTCGCTTTGTCATTGTCCCAATCTACGGTTGGATTCACACCAGTTAACATTAATTCACGCGCTCTTTTAGAGGCAACTAAAACTAACTCAAAGCGGTTCACAACATTTTTTAAACAATCTTCAACGGTAACCCGTGCCATTTTCTTCTCCGATATGAGGTTGGGGGTGCTATTGTACTGATTATAGGCGAATTTTGCAAAGTATATCGAGGTTTATAACTCGCTATGTCAGTTTGATGCCGATAATATCGATAACTCAGCCGCGACATCTCGTACCGTTTGTGTGTTATGTTCGACAGAATGTCTGCTTGTTATCACTAATGTCTGTAACTCGCTTAAGGTTTTATCAAAATCATCATTGACCAACTGGAACTCAGATTCATGCCAATGACTCATCTCATCTCCGGCTGCCGCTAAGCGACCCTGGATAATTTCTTCACTATCTTTACCCCGGCCACGTAAACGTTGCTGTAACACCTCCATCGAAGGTGGCAAAATGAAAATACGCTGACAGCTAGGAAACAAACGCTTAATTTGCTGCACCCCTTGCCAATCGATTTCTAGGATCACATTTTTGCCTTTCTCCAGCTGCCGGCCAACCCAGCTGTTTGAGGTACCTTTATAATGGTCGAATACTTTGGCGTATTCTAAAAAATCATCTCGAGCAATCATCTCTTTAAATTTCGCTTCATCAACAAATCGATAGCTCACACCATCCACTTCACCTTCGCGCGCTGGCCGTGTCGTATAAGAAATGGAAATGTGGACATTATCAACCGAATCCAGCAAAGCTTGCACCAAGCTCGTTTTACCAACACCTGAGGGTGCCGCAATGGTAAAGAGTTGGCCTTGTTGTGAATTGTTGATTTTTTCGCTCATAAGTATGCCATTAATTAAAAGCCAAGATTATATACCTTTCGCCGTTTAAATGGCATTAAAAAAGAGCAGACATGAAACTCATGCCTGCTCTTCTTGTGCATTTAGCCCTTTAGACCCACATTTTAAAAGCGGTAAGTCGCTCCAACCATAAAGGTTTGCGTCGCAAGTGAATAGCTATTATCCATTTGGGTCGTACCTAATGTATCAGTAGAAGGCTCACCCGTTATATCTTCATGAACATTTACCACTTGCTTATGATTAAACTTCACTTTTCCAAAAGTTGTTAGCGTATCGCTGATAAAGCCATTCCAATGCTTGGTGAATTTTTGCTCCACCCCCACAGCAAAAGAAGGGGCCGCTAAGGTCGTTTTTTTACTGCCACTAGAAACAGATAAAGAGCCATTAATATCAGGCTCACCAAAAACTAACTCTTCATAGGAAAAACTACTTTGAGCCGATGATTTCACTGACATTTGTGAATACCCGACTTTACCCCAAAGTAATGTTTTAGGAGAAAGCAATACACCAAACTTTATACCCAAGGTATATAAAGGTGTTATTTGTTTAAGCTGAACAGCATTATTAATCACAAAACCAATTGCATCATCAGTAGCAGTTGTTATTAGGCCACCAGTCGACGTTTTCTCATTTTTATCGAAACTGTTAGATTGCACACTAACAAACCCACCAACATAATATTCATGCTCAATCACTTGTCCCCAACCACCGGTTAATTTGATGCCAGCATTTGAACTGGTAGAGCTATGGTTTTGAACTGGACCATTTAATGTCTCAAACCCTGTCGGCAGAGTCGGAGTTATGTTCTCAAAAGCATCCGTTTTCATGTTTATAGCAGTGTTGTTTATTCCAAGCCCAGCATCGACATAAAATCCTGAAAAATTGTCGGCTTGCACTGTTGAAAATGAGGCTCCTAAAGATAGAAGCAATAAAGGCGGATGAGAGTAAAATAGCTTTGTTGCTCATAATAAACTTTTCCCTGTTAGTAAATAGAACGTGAATAATACCATAAACATTCAGGCATAATAGTAGCCACGATGGTAATTCTGTTAAATTTAATAACAAAGGAATACCCAACATTAAGCTATAAAGGATTTTCATACTAACTTTCTATGGAATCACGTAACGATAAACGACTTTATTCTATATTCTGAATTTGCTCACGAACTTGCTCAATCAAGACTTTGATTTCTACGGCAGCTTGCGTCATGTCCGTATCAATAGATTTAGACGCGATGGTATTGGCCTCGCGGTTCAGCTCTTGCATCAAAAAATCTAAACGTCGGCCAACGGGGCCGCCTTTTTTTACAATGCGACGTGTTTCTTTTATGTGAGTCGTTAGGCGATCAATTTCTTCAGCGACATCTAGACGTTGTGCTAACAAAGCTACTTCTTGTTCAATCCGTGCTTCATCAACACTTGCCTCTAAATCAGCAATACGTTCATGTAATTTTTTTTGTTGCTCGGCGACGACTTCTTTAATACGTGGTTTAACGATTTCGATTTGTTTTTCAATCTCTTCTAAGCGCAACGTAATACATTCAGCCATTGCCGCACCTTCGCGCTCACGTACGTTATTTAATTCTTCTGCAGCAGCGGTTGCTAGCGTGATAATTTCTTTTTGCGTCGTGCTTAAATCCGCATCAGCAACTTGCATAGCACCAGGCCAATGCATAATATCGAGAGCCGTGTAAGGTGTTGCACTTGGCATTTTACTTTCAATTTGCTCTGCTGCTTTCACTAATTGGTTAATCAACTCTTGGTTTAGGGATATCTCGGTTTCAACGTCACTGCCTTGAGTAAAGCGAATCGACACATCGACTTTGCCACGCTGTAAGCTTTTACGTAACAGGTTACGTAATGGCATTTCTAATTCGCGCAGCATTTCAGGTAGACGCAAATTCACATCGAGATAACGATGATTGACCGTTTTTAATTCAACACTAGCGCTGCCCCAAGCACCTTGGTTTTGTTTACGGGCGAAAGCTGTCATACTTTTGATCATTTTAGTTTTCCTTATTTAATAGCAACTTGCATAGTGAGCTACTATTCCTAAATCCTAATTCCAAATTTTAGTATATACTACACCATCCAACCCATGACACAAGAGGAAACTATGCGTCCAAGCAAGCGTCAAAATAACGAACTTCGTCCAATTGCCATTCGCCGCCAATACACAAAACACGCCGAAGGTTCTGTACTGATCGAGTTTGGTGATACCAAAGTATTATGTAATGCCTCTGTGGTTAAAGGTCGACCACGTTGGATGAAAGATCAAAAAGATAAACGTGGCTGGGTCACTGCCGAATACGGTATGTTACCCCGCTCTACCAATGAACGCATGAACCGTGAATCTGCCCGCGGTAAACAAACGGGACGCACCCTAGAAATTCAACGGTTAATCGCTCGCTCATTACGCGCTTGTGTTGATTTAAATAAACTGGGAAATTATACGATTACTGTAGACTGTGATGTTATTCAGGCCGATGGCGGCACACGTACTGCGGCTATCACCGGCGGTTGTGTAGCTCTCTATGATGCTCTTAACTCAATGCTCATTAATAAGAAAGTTGACGAAATGCCATTCCAACAATTTGTTGCTGCCGTTTCTGTTGGGATTGTGAAGCAAACTGCTGTATCGGATTTAGATTACGATGAAGACTGCACGGCCGAAACTGATATGAATGTTGTGATGACCGAAGCAGGAAAGTTTATCGAAGTACAAGGCACAGCAGAAGCCGCGCCTTTTTCGACTGATGAATTAAATAGTATGCTACAACTTGGTGCTGAA
Organism: Gammaproteobacteria bacterium; assembly: GCA_034110705.1. Classification (GTDB taxonomy): domain Bacteria; phylum Pseudomonadota; class Gammaproteobacteria; order JABDGN01; family JABDGN01; genus JAWUVP01. Next base: position 4,135 of record JAWUYR010000006.1, read on the forward strand.
GGAATTGCGCAATTAATTGAAATGCAAAAAATAGCACTAGAAAAAGATTTACAACATTTGGTTTTTTAAACATTAAGTAAGCTTACTCGCTACGCGAGATTTTATTGTCCTCCTCTTTAAAGGGGAGGGAACACGAAATAAGAATTATGCCATTTAAACTGCCTGCATTGTCTAAATATTATAATCCACAATCAATGGTGCATGGTCAGAAAACCATGAGTCTTTATAAACCGAGGTTGCTTTTAATTTATCTTTTAACCCTGGTGAGGCAAGGTGGTAATCAATCCGCCACCCTACATTATTAGCAAGTGCATTGCCCCGATTCGACCACCAGGTATACTGCTCAGGCTCTTGGTTCAATTCACGAAAAGCGTCAACCCATTTTAATTCGCCAAACAATTCATCAAGCCAGGCGCGCTCTTCTGGCAAGCAACCAGAACTTTTTTTATTGCCTTTCCAGTTTTTAATATCAATTTCTTTATGCACAATATTTACGTCACCACAAATAATATACTCACGATTTTTGCGACGGAAACTTTTAAAGTTTTCGCTGATTTTTTCCATGAAGTCATATTTGACATCTTGGCGAATTTCACCAGCAGTACCAGAAGGAAAATAAACAGAAGCAACACTTAACTCATCAAAATCGACTTGTATGTAGCGACCTTCACTATCAGCAATTTCCCACCCTAAACCATAGTGAACTTTTTTAGGTTTTTCTTTGCAATAAATCGCAACACCACTGTAACCTTTTTTCTCAGCCGAAAATAAATAACGATGCCAGCCTTTTGGTGCAAATGCTTCATCGGTTAATTGTTCTTCCATGGCTTTAATTTCTTGCAGACAAACAACATCAGCATTTTGCTCTTCGAGCCATTCAAAAAAACCTTTCCGTGCACCGGCGCGGATACCATTGATGTTGAGAGAGATGATTCGTCGCATTTTAAACCCTAATAATGTAAAAACGAGATTATAACAGATCAACTCTACCGAACCTTCTCTTTAGAGAGAAGGTTACAATAGCCATAAATCAGATGTAGTAATTTAGCTGCAATGAAACCACAGGATAAAATGGAAACTGGTCAGCTTTGTGGCGTAAATCTTTGTGCAGTCTGTCGAGATCAGCTGTGATTTCAGCTTTACGAGTCGCCGATTGTGAATTAAATTTTGCCATATCCGTAGGTTTAAGCTCACCGACTTTAGCGCTACTTTGATACAACACGCCCATTTGGAAGTTTATGCCAAAGTGGCCATTATCATAGGAGTTACCACCCCAACCAATACCTGCATACGGCGCATAGTCGGGGAAGCTAACATGGCTTTCTAATCCACCAACTTCTGAGCTAAGAATTGGCCCGCCGATAAAAAGATTAGGACTATTAAAATCACCATCCGTCGCCACGGCATGTGCGTAATAATTGTTGTCATTATGCGTAGCACCAAAGCTTAAATGAAACCCACCGCCAAAAGGATAAAAATTAAGAATGAGCATTTGTGAACGCCAATCGAGCTCACCTTTATATCGAATATCATCGGCTTTGTAGTCCGGTGTATAATCTAAGGTGTTCAATACAGCGCTGAATGAGAAATAATGATTCAGCCCTATATTTATATCACCGCTTAACCCCAGGCTACCAGCGCCGACAGCAAGGCCAAAACCTGTATGAGGTTCGTCGCCATAATGAAAGTTATCTGCTGCTTGTAATTGATTGAAAAATAGAAATAATGAAATAAATAAAATGATGCACTGTAGGCCCTTCATGGCATGTTCTCCTTGCGATATCCTTATCACTAAAAAAAGTATACTCACTTATCCTAAAGAATACAATAAGCTATTGTTCATACTCGGCAAATCCACTACACTTACTTTTAAGAATGATCTTTCTACAGGACAACACTATGCAACAGTATCAACTTGATTTTATTAAGCTCGCTTTAAAGTGTGATACTTTACGATTTGGTAAATTCAACTTAAAATCTGGCCGTACTAGCCCTTACTTTTTTAATGCGGTCTTATTTTGTACAGGAGAGAGCTTACACTTATTAGGTAATCACTATGCCACGGCATTGCAAACTGCAGGCCTTGAATATGATGCGCTATTCGGTCCAGCTTACAAAGGCATACCCCTAGTATCAGCCACTTCGATTGCCTTGGCAGCCCAGCATAATAAAAATATTCCCTATGCGTTTAACCGCAAAGAGGTAAAAGACCATGGTGAAGGCGGGCAAATGGTTGGCGCAGATTTAAAAGGTCAACGTGTCATCATTATTGACGATGTTATTACCGCAGGCACAGCCATTCGTGAATCCGTTAGCTTTTTAAAAGAAGCCGGTGCAATTTTATCTGGCGTATTAATAGCCCTAGACCGTCAAGAACGTGGTCAAGGAACATTATCAGCGATTCAAGAAATTGAAGAACAATATGATATTCCTGTCATTAGCATTATCACCATGCAAGATTTAATGAGTTATTTACAACAAGAAAAGCAACTTGAGACATTAACCAACATGCGAACTTATCGTGATCAATATGGAGTTTTATAAATGACCGTGTACACTGCCAAAATCGCCGATGAGAGCGGTTACATTCCCTTTGATGCAACAGAAAATAGCACTTGGCACACCCTAGTAGAGCGCCAAGATAAAATTGTACAACACCGTGCCTGCTCATCATTTATAGAAGGCTTGGCCACTTTAAATATGCCTCGCGACCGCGTACCACAATGTCGTGACATTAATATAGTATTACAAGAATGTACCGGCTGGGGTGTTGAACCTGTACCAGCTATCATTCCGCAAGATCAATTTTATGGTTTACTCGCTAACCGACGATTTCCGGCAGCCAGTTTTATTCGTATTCCAGAAGAGTTAGACTATTTACCAGAACCGGATATTTTTCACGAACTATACGGGCACTGTCCTTTACTCACCAATCAAGCCTACGCCGATTTTTTACAATGGTATGGCGAAATGGCCTTACAAACAGATGCGCGTGGCCAGTTGATTTTAGCCCGTTTATTTTGGTTCACTATTGAATTTGGTTTACTGAAAAAAGATAATAAATTTTATGCTTACGGCGGTGGTATTTTATCGTCGAAAGAAGAAACTATTTATGCGGTTGAAAGTGATATACCAGAACGACGACCATTGGATATTTTAGAAACCTTACGCACGCCCTATTGCACCACCATTATTCAACCACTTTATTTTTATATTGAAGACATGAATGATTTATATAAAATTCAAGACTGCGATCTATTAGCTTTATTGAAACAAGTTGATGCCGAAGGTGATATAGAATTTAGCTTCCCTGCTTGTTAATTTAGGAGAAAAACATGAGCACTTGTGACTTAACCGATAAAAATTGTAAACCTTGCGAAGGCAGCGTTGCGCCTTATACAAAAGATGAAATCACCACAATGTTACCCAAGCTGCATAGCTGGCATTTAAGTGAAGCTAACAAAGCCATTAGCAATCAATTTAAATTTAAAGATTTTTACAAAACCATGGCCTTTGTTAATGTAGTCGCGTGGATTGCTAATGCAGAGGGTCATCATCCAGATTTAAAAGTCGGCTATGATTATTGCGACATTCTTTATACGACACATGCGATTGATGGATTGTCGGAGAATGATTTTATTTGTGCCGCTAAGATTGATGCATTGTAAATTATAAGCAAGCACTATTTGGCGAACCAAATTTAACCTTTGAGCTGTTTTATGAAAGACATCACAAACATTATTAACAACATGCCAGGCATGTATTACTCCGCAGATACAAACTCTCACTTTAAGCAAATGAATACCTTTGCAGCAAGCTTATTTGGTGTAAAAGACATCTCTTAAACTGTTAGCCTACTGCCAATACGCGAGTTCAAAACCAAGTTTATTGTGTGGCGACAAAGTCTATTTACCGCCAGATATCAACCAGCATGAAGGCACCGCTAATTATTTTTTTAACATCCTCCTTACCGATAAAAATTGTAAGCTAATCGAGTTAATTACTTCAGACAATCAATCTTTTAATTTTTCATTTAAGGGAGGCGCATATCAGATTTTGGATCAGGCAGAAGATGCTATCTTTACCAAACGAGAAATTGATGTTCTTTTTTACTTAATTCGCGGATACTCTGCAAAGGAAACAGGCAAAAAGCTTTCACGATCTAATCGCACGATAGAAAGCCATATCGAGAACATGAAACATAAATATGGCGTCAACAATAGACAACAGCTTATTGAAAAAGCGTTAATCAATGGCTATTTAAGTATTATGCCGAGTCATTTAATTAACATATAACACACCTGAGCCTAGCTCTTAACCGCTCAAAAATCGTTTATTGGATTAAAACCCTAAGCTCAGCCCAGGCTCAACCTTCAACATCTCAGCCTTAAACAAATCCTGAATTCGCAGCAATGCTGGCTCATCATTTGCCTCAAAACGCAGCACTAAGCACGGTGTGGTATTTGAACAACGTAACAAACCCCAGCCATCGGCAAACTCAACACGGATACCATCAATATCAATAATATTGCCATCAAGAAAATTCGCTTGCGCAATTAAGCTGTCAACAAATATAAATTTTTTATCGTCGGCCATCTCAACATTAATTTCTGGCGTGCTCACACCATTTGGCAGTGCCATAAAAATGTCATGTACGCTCTTCTCACCTTGCGAAATAATCTCTAAGAAACGCGCGCCAGTATAAAGCCCATCATCAAAACCAAACCAACGCTCTTTAAAAAACACATGGCCACTCATTTCACCGGCTAACGGCGCACCAATTTGTTTTATTTTTTGCTTGATGAACGAATGCCCAGTCTTCCACATCAACGGTTTACCGCCATGCTGTTCAATAACATCAACCAACAAGCGTGAACACTTCACATCAAAAATAATATCCGCCCCTGGATTACGACTTAACACATCAATCGCGTACAACATCAACTGTCGGTCTGCGGCAATCGCCTCGCCAGTATTCGTCACAATACCTACACGGTCGCCATCGCCGTCAAAGGCCAAACCAACATCGACTTTTACTTCTTGTACTTTGGCTTTTAAGTCTTGTAAATTTTCTTCTTTACTTGGGTCTGGGTGGTGGTTTGGAAAGTTGCCATCAATTTCACAAAAAAGTTCGGTGACATCACAACCCATCGCTTTATACAAACGCGGCGCTAATTCACCGGCAATACCATTACCAGCATCGACGACAATTTTTAAGGGTCGTGCTAACGTCACATCACTAACAATACGCTCAATGTAATCACCACTAATATCCGTCTCAACGAGAGTGCCATTGCCATTATGAAATTGTTGTTCTTCAATGCGAGCATACAGATCTTGAATCGCCTCACCAGCAAATGCATCACCACCGAGCATCATTTTTAAACCATTATAATTAGGCGGGTTGTGGCTACCAGTGAGCATAACCCCAGAGCCTGTTTTAAATAAATGCGTGGCAAAATACAATACTGGCGTTGGCACAGCACCAATATCGATCACATCAACGCCTGAATCACGCAAACCTTGCGCTAAAGCCGCTGAAAGCTCTGGCCCTGATAAACGCCCATCACGAGCAATAATAATTTTGCTAATATTACGCGACAGTGCCTCAGAGGCAAATGCACGCCCAATAGTATAAATGTTGTCCGGTGTAAAACCTTCGCCTACCACACCTCGAATATCATAAGCACGGAAAATGTTCTGCGGAATATTGTTATTAATATGGTAATCAGTCATGTGAAGCCTATTATAAGTATGAAGTTAGTATAGCAAAGATGGCATAAAAGTAGGAAGCTAGCTAATTCCTGAGCTACCAAAGCCACCTGTGCCACGCTCAGTGCTATGAAACTCATCCACAACATCAAATGCCACCTGCACCACGGGTACAAACACAAGCTGTGCAATTCTATCTCCAGGCTGAATCGTGAATTCTTTATCCCCACGGTTCCAAACTGAAATCATCAGTGGTCCTTGGTAATCTGAATCAATCAACCCCACTAAATTCCCCAACACAATGCCGTGTTTATGCCCCAATCCGGAACGTGGCAAAATAGTCGCGGCTAAATTTTCGTCGCCTATATAAATAGAAATCCCTGTTGGGATCAAAACCGTTTCACCTGCAGCTATGTTTAATGAGCTATCCAAACACGCTCGTAAATCCATCCCTGCCGAACCAGGTGTGCTGTACTCGGGTAAAGCAAATTCATTATTGATACGTTGGTCGAGGATTTTAACTTGGATAGTTTGCATAAGAACTCCTTTTATAGAGGGCTTATGATAGCAAAATAAAAGAGATAAAAGGAGCGTTGGGGTAGGAGTGGTTCAACACCCTTTAAATGCATTTTTGATATTATTAAAAATTTATTTATAATTCCCTCATGTCTATACTCAACTGGCCCAGCACCGAACGTCCCCGCGAAAAGCTTTTACTCCAAGGGCCTGCAGCATTATCCGACGCAGAACTACTCGCTATCTTCTTGCGCACCGGCATGCGTGGTAAAACCGCTTTGGATTTAGCGCGTGAGCTACTGCAAACATTTGGCAGCTTACGCAAGCTACTCACCTGCTCTGAAAAAGAATTTTGTGCACTTCCAGGCTTAGGCCCAGTAAAGTATGTGCAAGTGCAAGCTGTGCTAGAAATGGGGCAACGCTTTCTGCATGAAGACCTGCAACAAAAACCCGTGCTCAGCTGCCAAAAAAGCACGCGAGCGTATCTAACCGCAAAATTACGCCACCTGCCGCACGAAGTATTTTTTTGTTTATTCCTCAACACACAAAACCAATTGCTGGCCAGCGAGTCACTAGCACAGGGGAGCTTGCAGAGCAGTCGCCTGTACCCGCGTGAAGTGGTGCAACGTTGTTTGCACCACAATGCAAGCGCGGTTATCTTTGCTCACAACCACCCCTCAGGACAGTGCCAACCTAGCCAAGCCGATATAGAATTAACTCGCGCCTTACAAGAAGCCTTAGACTTGATGGATATCACCGTGCATGATCATTTAGTGATTGGTGATGGGGAGATTTTTTCTTTTGCAGAACGAGGTTGGTTATAGACATAGCCTTAATTTTACCTTGCACATTAGCTGGTTTTTTGATATAAGGTGCGGCTCGGTTGAACCGAATAGCATTAACAACAAAAGTTTTGGAGAATGACAAATGTCTAGAGTATGTGAGGTAACAGGCAAGAAACCGATGTCCGGTAACAATGTCTCGCACGCGAAAAATAGAACTAAACGTCGCTTTTTACCCAACTTGCATACACACAAGTTTTGGATCCCGAGCGAAAACCGCAGCGTAAAACTACGCGTAAGCGCAAAAGGTATGCGTATTATTGATAAAAAAGGCATCGAGCAAGTGTTAATAGACATGAAAGCACGTGAAGCCAAAGCGAATAAAGGATAAGAATTATGCGTGATAAAATCAAATTAGTTTCAAGCGCCGGTACAGGCCATTATTACACTACTGACAAAAACAAGCGTAATACACCAGACAAGTTCGAATTTAAGAAATACGATCCTGTTGTACGTGAACATGTCATGTACAAAGAAGCTAAGATTAAATAAATCTGGCTGTTGATTGTAAAAACCCGCTTTTTGGCGGGTTTTTTATTGCCCTAAAATATTAAACTCATGTTTGCGAATAACGAGCTTTCTTATCAAAGAAGAGCAAACTCTGTCATCACAATAGTGACAACACAAACAAAAAAACCATCAATTAAAAGATGGTTTTTTTGTTATTGATTCAAGCAGTCACTGTATTAACCGTTAACCAGGCCCCTACAAACACATGAAAGTTGAATATTTTTTTATTATGAACAAGTACCAGCCCCATCAGTAATACTACAACTTCCGGTTTCACCATCAGAAATTGTTTTCGGTGAACCTTCGCAAGTGTAGTTAATCATTATAGTGCCTGTATTAAAAACATTAACGTTACCCACTAAGCTAGTAGGATTCGTGATATTAACCGTTGCTCCACTTTGCGCTCGCACAACAGTTTGGCCGGCATTGTTCGCAATAACTACACCATCATGAACGTTTATCGTACTGCTACCTATTGCCCAAAGTGACAAAGGAAAACCATTGCTATCTGAAGTATTCGAACTTAAGTTACTACCTGAAAAGATATTTACAGTTGCGCCATTATCACTGAGAACTCCCCCATCTTCATTACGATTAACAGAACTATTATAGAGGGATGCAGCAGCTCCATTATCAACAAACAAACCACTAAATCCATTGTCACTAAGGTCGGCATTATAAATTGTAGCACTAGCTCCAGAACCTATGACTGCCACACCATCAAAAGTGTTATTATTAAACTGATTACCTGTACCTGTGACCGTTGCACTACCAACTAACAAGCCATAATCATTATTATTAGCTTGAACATTTTCTAAACCAACAGTAGCAGCAGCCGTTTCGCCAATACGAATACCTGAGTCAAAGCCACATATATTGTAATTTTCAATAGTGATGTTTTTCAATGTTACATTCGCAGCACCATTAATCACAAAACCATCGTTTGCCACACCAGTACCATTCAAGAAGAACCCTTCGTAGTGACTTGGGTTATTCACAATGATATTACCGTTGGTAAATTCTGGAGCCGTAGTAGCTTTTTTCAATGTCACACCATCAACTACTAAGTCAGCACCAGCACCAGCACCATAAAGTGATTGATTTTCTTTTAAAATAATACTATCAAAAGCTGATAAATCTTGGTCTTCTTCAACGTAAATGTAATCACCTGATTTTGATTGCGCTAACGCCTCTTCTAAGGTTAAGTTGTTGGCGTTTGAATTAACCACGAATACCTTTTCGCTTTGCAATTCTGGCGTAAGATTATCTTGCTCAGTGCTAGCCACTTGCATATCACGCAAGACAGGTTGGTAAAGCAATTCGTAAGTATTTCGACCACCCACTTTTTTACCAAAGCTCATAGAAAAGCCTGCGTAAAATTGTGTGCCGCGCTCAGTATCACGCTGAGTGAGTAAGCTGAACTTATAGCGTTTAGCAAATGAATATTCCGCTCGGGCTTTCCAACCTGTTAAATCAGAACCAAAGCTGTAAGCACCGACATAAGCTTTTACATTTTTTAAACCTAGATTATGGCCAACTTCCATATCATAACCAGAATGAGCTTGCTCGTCGACAATAAGACGATTTAAAGAAATTTGCTTAACGCCCTGCCCTGTGCCAATTAATTCGCCGCTGACATATCCTTTATCTACTTGATACTCTTTAGTGCCAAGATACTGATAATAGTTAGTCCGCACATCCCAAGTATCGCTTAAGCGTTCAAAACCAAACGTAACACGAGAATAGTCGTTTTTATTTTTTGAGCGTTGTTTGTCATAGAAAGTATTGATGCCATAAACCGAGTTTCCACTTAGCATCCGATAACCAAAACCAAGACCATAAGTTTGCTCATCGTCCCCTTTCATGTAGCCTTGTAAACTGCTGAACATAAAGTTGCTGTACCAAGCAACGGAACTAAAACATCGAGATGACCTGCCGTTTTATCGCCTTGTAACACCTCAGTATAAACCTGAGTATTACCTATTGATTGTGAGCGCTCTTCCGCAACGATATCCGTTGCAAAAAAAAACAGGAAGTAAGCCTAAAGCCGTAAGAGTAGCTCGTCTTAGTTTTTTCATCGTTAAACTCTTTTTCTGTTCAGCCCTGTCGGGCAATTCAAATTCTATTAAAACTTAAAAAATAATCTCCGATAGTATAGACGCTCTAGCTCAAGATACACAGCAATTAGTATAGTTAAATTCGCGGCCATATTCTGTCATCATTTTCCGTGACATATCTGGGATAACCCATTGAAACTCAATTAAACGTTGTAGTGCATCACCAAGCCTAACAGGCTTACCGTTAAGTTTTTTTAATGCTGGCGGCATGAAATTAATAAGCTCTGTTAATTGCATTGGTGACACCCCATGAATTGAATTGTCATACACAATATAAGAATTCCTATGCGCCCCTAAGGCTTCTTCAATAGCTGTGCCAATACCTGAGAACCAATTAATTGGCTGCTCGTTTACTGAAATTTGCTTACCTGAACGAAGATCCTTAAAAAAACTATACATTAAAGCCGATGACACTACCTGAACTTGCTGATCGGTTAACGGTTTTTGTAAGGTACTTGTTGGCATAACATAATTAGCTAACCGAGTAACCGGGTTACTAGAATGTTGCACAAAGCAATTTTGTAATACTTGCATAGCAAAACCTATATGCCTTGTCATTGACGCCTCAATAGTCTTGTGCTTTCTTGGCTTGAAACGAGGTCTGGGTCTAAAAATAGCCATAATGAAATTATCTCCTAAAATTTAAATGTTTATTATTATCTGTGTGGTCTTGTCGGACGGACAAAAGGTGTTGGTGCAGTTGTAGTTACAGCCGTTGGCGAAAGTGAAAAAATAGGAGCTGCTGTGCTCGCTACTGGTTGCCCCGTTGGTGAAGCCGTGATTGGTGCTCGAGTTGGTCCACTAGTCGATGGTGCACGAGTTGGCGCGCCCGTTGGGGAGCTAGTAATAGAGCCGGCGGTTGTACCTGCAGAAGTTGATGCTGCTGTTGATGTCATTTGTGGCGTTGGCGCACCGCTTGGTGAAAGTGTGTCTAGCACGCTTATTGAGCTACTGGTTGTTGCTGTTGTGCTACTGCTTGAGCTCAATGGACTTGCCGTTGGTTGAGCGCTTGGAGCCAGGCTTGTTTATGCTGTGATAGCACTTCCCGTCGTCGCTGTTGCAATAGTCACATTGGATACAATTTGTGCCGTCGGCATTGCGGTCGGTGAGCCTGTAGTGTAAACACAATCGTTAATCAAGCCTTGGGTAATATTCACAATAATAGCTGCAGGGATCGGTATTGCTGAGCCAGAAATGACTTGTAGGTTTGTGCTAAATGCCGTTTGTGCTTGTTGTGTAGCACTATCGAGCCTCAGAGTTCTACCAGGTGTGCCTAATCGGATCCGTTGATCACAGCAGTTTCTTAACTTAAGGACAAAATCAGTCGTGTTGTTCAAAAATGCTCGCTGCTGACTAGCCGGGATGCTAGCAAAATTTGGACATGTCCCTTCAAGCTCGGAAATGGCACTGGCTAGAACAGGATCAAGTGTTGGTATAACTGCGGCACCATTTGAATTGCTGTCCTTACTACCACCACTAGCCAGCATAGGGCCAACTATCGCGCCGGCAATGCCGACTATAGTTATGCCACGACGCCAACGGTAGTTTTTCCAGTCTTCCCCTTTACTGATGCTTGCTTTGCCCCAGAGCATGTAGCCCGCCCAGCTTGCTGCACCCCAACAAGCTGTCATACATTTTTGGAAAGCAGTACTCCCTGATCTTCCTTCCTCGGCATGAGAACCGTGCCTATACACTACTACCGGTCTAGTTTGTCCAGATGAACCGCCAGCGCCCGGCCCAGTGAATGCTGGATTGAAGGTAGTCGTCCCCGTCACAGGCGAAGAATCATCACCATCAAGGTTCAGATAACCATCATCTCCGCCTGTAACAGGCCCTACTCCAGCATACGTAAGCCCACGGATCTCCAGAAACGAGTGCATCATCTGTATTACTCTCTCGCTCACCTACTTCAGGCCCTAAAGCTGCACCTATCGTCTGAACTCGCATGGCATCCTCAGCAGTCTGATAACGAGGCTCATCCCTTAGTAAAGGCTGATCATAACGAGCTCCAAGTTGAGGCACATCATAAGCGGGGTTAAGATGATCCTGAGGCTCATCATAACGACGGCGAGGCTCTCTAGGAGCAGGTTGTGCGTATTCTGCCGCTCCCGACGAAGCACCCGCATTAAAAGTCCGCGTCCGTGTATAAAACCGGATCAGAGCCCGATTCTCCACTCTGATATACAACTCTCGCACCAACATTGCGACGAAGAGCCTCCTGCTCAGCAGCAGCATCAACAGCGACAGTAGGCAGGGTATATATTACATTTTCTGAAGTCGGAACTGAATTCGGCATAAAAAAAACCTCTTGATTTTGTATTTATTGATTATAATTTAATTAAACCCAATATAGATTAGTAATCTTAAAACAAACTTAATAAAACCACCAAAAAGCAAAAAAATTTGAAATAGTTTACTTAAAAGTACTTATTTTGTTAATTAGCTCAAAATCTGCACCAGAATGTGTGAATCAACACCTTTTTATTCTTGGACAGAAAGTAAGGTTGTCTAATGGTAGTGATCAACAAAGCTTTAACACCAAATTTCTTTATTGGATGCTTTTGCTATTCGGGTTTTCTTTTCTCACTACGCTATACTAATGACATGCCAGAACTACCCGAAGTTGAAACCAGCCGCCGTGGCATTGAGCCACATATTCTTAACAATAAAATCGATACGATTATTATTCGTTATCCCACTTTACGTTGGCCTATCCCAAAAGATTTAGCAAAACGTTTTACAGGTAAAACCATTACCGCCGTTAAACGGCGTGGTAAATTTTTATTATTGCACACAAAAGTCGGCACGATGATGTTGCATTTAGGAATGTCGGGCGTGCTGCGCATTGTTGATCACACAACACCTGTGAAAAAACATGACCATGTCGATATTCAGTTTGCCGATGGTGTCTACTTACGTTTTAATGACCCACGTCGCTTTGGTTGCTTGCTGTATACAGCCGATGACCCATTGCAACATCGGTTATTAGCCAAGCTGGCACCCGAGCCATTGAGCGAGGATTTTGATTCGGAGTATTTATTTAATAAAAGTCGTAAGAAAAAAATAGCGTTGAAATTATTTATTATGAATAACCATCATGTTGTTGGCGTGGGTAATATTTATGCTAACGAGGCGTTATTTAAAGCTGGTCTGCTACCGACTCGACCAACGGAGTCATTAACAAAACCAGAGGCGACTAAGTTGGTGCGCGTGATTAAAAAAGTGTTACAAAAAGCGATTACGGCCGGTGGTACAACGTTAAAAGATTTTGCCCAGGTCGATGGCAGGCCTGGTTATTTTGCGCAGAAGCTACAGGTGTATGGCAAGGATGGCATGCCTTGCCCGGAATGTGGGATGATGTTGCAAGGGATTAAACTTGGGGGGCGGATGACGGTGTTTTGTGAGGGGTGTCAAGAATAGGGGCAATCAAATAGCCTTAGGCAAACGCATCTTCCAAAGCCTGAGCCACTACCGCCGGTACAAACTGTTCATAATCCCCACCATATTTTGCAACCTCTTTTACTAACGTTGAGGATATGCCAGCAACCTCTTCCGATGGCGTCATAAATAAAGTCTCTAACTCTGGAGCTAAGCGTTGATTCATCCAGTCGAGTTGAAATTCAGCGGCAAAATCGATGCCTGTACGTAAGCCTCTAAGAATGATGTTCGCGCCACATTCTAATGCAAAATCGGTGCTTAATGCATCAAAAGCGGTAACTTGAATGTTATCTTCTTTCGCAAAAACACTCTCGGCCATTTCCACGCGCTGCTCTAAGCTAAACAATGCCGCTTTGTTGGAGTTAACACCAATAGCAACGATCACCTCGTCAAACACATCGGCGGCGCGCTCTATAATGTCCTTGTGGCCATTGGTTAATGGGTCAAAACTTCCTGGATATAGAACGATATTTTTCATGGCAATCTCCTCAGCTGTGGCAAATATAGGTTAATCATACGCTGCAAAAGGCTAAAGGTAAAATGTGAAAATAGTGATATAATATTGTTAAATAACAACCATTGGGACTAACCTATGAAATTTTTACGCATCTTATTCTTCTTACCTGTTATCGCTCTTTTGGCCGCTTGCCAACCAGATTTGGGGCCTAATACCTATGACTATTACGGTGGAACCGGTGGCAGTGTACGTGAAGGTGTCGTTCAAGATATCCAATATAATGTGCGTGTTAATAAAAACTCTGGTGGTGGTTCTATTGCCGGTGGCGTTGGTGGTGCTATTATTGGCTCCAATTTAGGCGGTGGTAATGGCCTTGTCGGTGCAGTTGGTATGGTTGGTGGTGCTGTGGTCGGCAGCATGGCGGGTAATGCCATTGAAAACTCAGCTAGCACATCACAAGCGACTCTTTATATCATTCGTTTACGTCCTTCGAAACGCTTAGTCTCTGTTATTCAACAATCCCCGGTACCATTATGCATTGGTGACCATGTGTATGTCATGCTTGGTGGTGATAGAACAAGATTGCGCTTAAATGAGCAGTTTTATGAAAGTGGTGAGCATACACGCAGTGGCTGTTTGCAAAAGCAAAAAAATTAAGATTAGAGGGGTGAGGTTAATTTCCCAACCTCACCTCATTCTTATATAATCACGACATAAGTAAAACAGGCATAGTCATATGGACCACAACATTCTTAACAAACTAGAAAGCAAAATCGAAGATCTAATTTTCGCATGCGACACATTGCAACAAGAAAATAACGAACTCCGCACAAAATGTGCCGTGCTCAGCCAAGAAAAAAATCAATTAGGTGAGCGCAATAAAAATGCGGTGGAACACATTCGTGAAGTTGTGCATAAAATAAAAGCTATTGCTGAATAAAGGAAACTGATTATGTCGAATAACGCCAACACTTTAAACCTGCAATTGCTAGACCGCAACTTCCATATAAAATGTAAAATCGACGAAGTTGAAAAGCTGCAGGAAGCGGCCGCTCACCTCGATAATAAAATGCGTGAAATTCACGAAAGTGGTAATTCGATTGGCTATGAGAAAACCGCTTTATTAGCAGCAATAGATATCTGTTATGAGTTAATGGTTATGCGCGATGCAAAAGTTTCGTTAGATGACGAAGTGTATACTCGCATGGTAAACCTCTACAATAAAGTTGAAAAAACTATTGAAGACAGCGGCATTACCATCACCCGCCGCGCTGTCGGTGAACAACAAACGCTCGACTTGTAAAGCACTCGTTGATCTTTATTTTCTTTTTTACAACACAAGGTTAAGGATCTCTTAATCAACCTCTGGTAAACTGTGTTTGTTCCTGGGGTGTTCGTAGCAATGGCTTCTGCATCTTGAACCAATACTTATATTAAAGGGTTTATCCTCTTACAACTGTTGCGCATGCCTACCTTAGCAGTAGGAAGTCTGATGTTTTAATGAAGAACCCGCACTGGACATTTGGTTCCAGTGTTGAGGCCCAAGCGGCATTCTGGGAACATTATTTTAAGGACGAATAATTAAATGACCACGCTACGGCAAAGCATCATCAAACACCGCCAACAGTTATCTTTAGCAAACGTCGAAAAGTTTTCCACGCTCATTTGTAATCAGCTTATCCAATTACCCCAATTTAAAACAGCACAAAACATCGCTTGCTATTTACCCATAAAAAATGAAGTTGATACTAGCTCTATCATTGAAAAAATTTGGCAAGAAAATAAAAACTGTTATGTACCAATATGTAATGTTGATCATACGCTACAATTTGTCGCTTATAATAAAGACACGGTTTGTGAAACGAACCAATATGGCATACAGCAACCCAGCTCATCAAAAGCAAACGACATCAACACCCAACATCTCGATCTAGTCATCACTCCTTTAGTTATTTTCGACCCGAACTGCACTCGTGTTGGCTGGGGAAAAGGGCATTATGATAGGAGCTTTGAGTTTTTAAACCATGGTGAACGCGGCAAACCTTTTTTGGTTGGGGTGGCGTATGAGTGTCAAAAAGTAGAAGCTTTAAAATGTGAATCTTGGGATATAGCACTGGATATAATTGTAACTGAAGATGCCGAGTATTTATTACCAACATCTTAACCTTCCCCCTTTAAGGGGGAAGGAACACTATTAGATCGACCTTTTAATAACGTTAGATATTTTGTTTATATGTATCGCGTTTGGTCAGTCACGCCCAAATCAGTAAATCCTTTTTTACGCAACACACAGCTATTACATTTGCCACAAGCTAAACCCTCAGAAGAAGGCTGATAGCAAGTGACTGTTGAAGTATAGTCAATACCTAAAGACTGACCTAGTGCTATTGTTTCTGCTTTGTCTAAATTAATTAATGGTGTTTCAATACGAATTGAGGTGCCTTCAACACCCGTTTTCGTTGCTAAGTTTGCCAAGTTTTGAAAAGCTTTGATATACTCAGGTCGGCAATCTGGATAACAAGAATAATCGATGGCACTAATACCAATAAATATCGCCTCGGCATTAAGCACTTCGGCCCATCCTAGTGCAATGGATAGGAAAACCGTATTTCTTGCCGGAACGTACGTCACAGGAATAATATCCTCACCCGTAAAATCAGGGACGGCGATACTATCATCTGTTAAAGCCGATTTACCAAGCTCATTAAGCGCTAAATTGATCACTTGATGTTTACTGACATTAAAATCTCGTGCGATTTCTTTTGCGGCTTTAAGCTCAACATTATGTTTTTGACCATAATCAAAACTCAAAGCATAACAATCGTATCCCTGGCTTTTTGCATAAGCCAAACATGTTGTTGAGTCGAGACCACCTGAAAATAATACAACTGCTTTTTTCATATTCATCCTTTGTCCTTATTAAATAAATTATCATCTACACTATATTGAGAATTTAGACTCACCGGATTAAAGTTGGTGTTAAGATCATAAACATCCAGTTTTTCTTTTTTCTTCAACCATTTTGCCAAACGAATAGAAAGAGGTAGTCCAAGAATCTCAATAACAACCTTAACTAACCAGATACTAAACATAAGCATTAAAAGATTGTGTAACGGGTAAGTTCTGCCAAAAGCAATGGTTGTGAACATAACACTGTCAATTGCCGATGCTACCACTGTCGATAGAACAAATCTTAACCCCATCAGCTCACCTTTACAGGCAACTTTTAACTTGGCGACAATTAAAGAATTTATTGGCTCTGATGTTAGATAACTTACGAAAGAACCAATCACAACAAAAGCATTCATGGCCAGTAATTTATCAAAGCCTGCATTATTAACAGCGAGGGATGGACTAGGCAGATGTATTACAATTTGGCCAAAACCGATAAAAATCAGGTTAAATAAGAAGGCCGCCCAAATCGCCCTACGTGCATGCTTATATCCATACACTTCTGTAATAATATCAGAAAGCAAAAACGTAAGAGGAAAAATTAATGTTCCAGGTGAAAGCGTAACATGGAAGATCTCAACTAATCTGACATTAAACCAATTGGAGATAGCAATAACCATCGTATAAGTTAGTATTAAAAACCATAAATATTTTGGGCTGTTCTCAATAAACAGTTGTCGTTTTTTTTCCATACTCAATCTTCTTCCTTTATTTTAACTTCATCAAAAGAAACCATTAATTTGTCCGCTAAGAGCTTACCAGTAGCAACACCTAACTTTACTTTGTTTTCATCATCAATATTTTTAAGATCATCGTTACAAAAGTTTTCCCATGTTTGTTTTGTTTGATGCCTTTTGAACGAACTGACATTTTTCACCACAATCTTGCCATCTGAAACAGAAACAATGGTTGGTGTGACTTTTTCTTTCTTAAAGCCTAGATATTTACAAATAATACTATCTAACTTAATCCATAGTTTTTTTATGATATTGTTTCCAATTATGTTTTAGCATTAACTTGAACAACAGCACCTAAAATTTCATAGTTATTATTATTTTTTTCATCACTAGAGAACTTTCCATCCAGTGATTTTAGGGTTATATATTCTTCCTCTTTAAAAAATTTGCACACAGATACTTTGTGAGAAGCCCTGAACTTAACTAACACCATGACATCATGATTGATTTCACAATCAATATCAACGATAAAGATGGATCCTTTTTTGAATATTGGCTTTATATCGTCATCTGTTAGAAAGGCTATCACTGAATTTGAATTAATGGTTAAAGATACATCAATTGAGCCTATTTTAATCTTGTCATTATTCATATTATAAAGAGGAACAGCTTTATACATTTTCGGCTGACTCACTATCTGAGCTTCAACATCAATGCCTTTCTTTTTCAAGCCATGCAGTAATTCTTCTAGTGAAACATTAAAGTCATCTTGCTTAAAAAAATTGATGATTTTAGTTAATGTTTCTATTCTTGGGTTTATTACGCGCTTTGATGGATCTTGATGCGCCAACTTAACCAGCATCGAGTGTGGCATATTGATGGCTTTAGCCAGTTGATAAATCGTAAACTTACAATTGTCGCGCTTTGATTTCAGCTCAATAAGCTGCTTTAAGGTCGAATGAATATCATTTGTGTATGTTAATGTGTTCACTGTGTATAAAAATCCATCAATTAAGAAAAAAAACCATTATCCGTTTGACAAGGCCTTTCAAAGAACCTATATTGTTCTTAAAAGAACAATATAGGTTCTTTGAAAGGCTTATTGTATCGCTTTGAAACAATTAGTCAACCTGAATATCGGAGCTAGCTTAAAAATAAGCTGCTTCATTTTTTTAAAAAGGAATTAAAAATAGCAACATGGCATCTCAACCCATTGAAGGAAACATTATCATGACAGAGAAAAAGAATCACACCAGTAATAAAGGACCAATATTTAAACCAGGTAACAAGCCCTACTGCATGTTCGGTAAAGAGGTATTAAATGCCAATGTGCCATGGAACGAGATCGTTATGGACATTAGAGAAAAGGACTATAGTCTTATAACCATCGCTCAACTAGCTGAAACCGACCTAACAACTATTCAAGAAATCATAGCGCTTAATTTTGAAAATTTACCCTTTCGTTCAGGTGCAAGGCTTATTACACAGCATTGTCGATTATGCCTTAGCCATAACGGCTAGCCACGCCAATTAGCGACTCATTCAATAGTCATCATAAGGCAACATGATTGAGTGAGTCACGAATAAACTGCGCGATTTCAAAAGCGCAC
>JAWUYR010000007.1:0-18265 GCA_034110705.1 Gammaproteobacteria bacterium
GCTGCTCCTCAAACCGAGCTTGAGCTTAGCGCTAGCTTCAGTGCTTCAGCTTTATATTCTGCCGTATATTTTCTTGCGTTTTTTGACATATGTCACCTCTTTGTTTTTCATAGTTTAACAAATTGGTGTCCACTTTTATGGTGGAAGATTAGTTGTTGCTTGAGAACAACTTATGCTTTTTACTCGACCAAGTGCCGGCTCCAACAAAGGGATTATGGTTACCGTTATGTTTTGACTTTATCTCTAAATGCGCGCATCATAACGCTCATGGCCTTTGACGATCACTACAGACTCAGTTCTCATGCCGTTATTACAGACAATAACGACGAAATCTTACAGATAAAAGCAACATATGGTGCTCGTGGTTGGGGGCTTCCTGGTGGCTCTTTGGATGATGCGGAAACATTTCATGATGCACTACTGCGTGAATGTCTGGAAGAGCTAGGTCAGCCAGTGCGCATTCTTTATATGAGCGGTATTTATTATCACAAAGCCTTTAATTCCCACGCTGCTATTTTTCGTTGTGAATTTATCAATGATGAACCTAAAATCACTTTAAGTCATGAACACGATGATAAACATTTTTTTCCTTTCGACGAGCTTAGCCCTGTGCAACAAATACGCGTGCGTGATTGTTTGGAATATGATGGCGTGGTTAAAGCGGCTTCTTTTTAAATAATATTTTCTACGCTACTCCACTATGTTGGTAAAAAAGCTCACCAAACTCTGTCAGATCTACTTTGCGGGTTGTGCGGATAAACAGCTGCTCACTCACATCTTCTTCCAGGGCTTTAATTTGTTTGCTAATGGCAGTGGTGCTAAAATGCAATTTCTTGGCAACTTTATTAAAGTTTTTTAATTGTGCTAGCAAAAGAAAGCTTGTGAGAGGCTGAATATTTCTCATGGTTTATCTCGAGCAGATTATAAACTAAAAGTTTATAGTAGTTTAATAACAACTCAATTGTTAACTTATGACCAGTCCGTATAATATCAACATTCATTAACAGAGTCACTAAAGAATGGTCAAAAAACACAGTCTTTTAATCTTACTGGTCATCATCTTAGTTGGCACGTTAACGCAGATTAGCACAGATATTTACACTCCCTCTTTGCCTTCAATTACCCATCTTCTACGGGGTAGTTTAGGCCAAGCACAGCTAACCATGACCTGGTTTATGTTTGGTATCGCCATCACCAACCTATTATATGGCCCATTGTCCGAGGGCATTGGTCGACGTTGGACCATTGTTATCGGCAATAGCTTAGCGATTATTGGCACGCTATTATGCTTAACCGCACACAGCATCCACGCTTTGCAAGAGGCCCGGTTAGTGCAAGGGCTCGGGCTTGGGGCAAGCGCCGCTTTATGGCGTTCTATTTTTCGCGATACTTATTCTGGTAAAGAGATGGCGAAAATGGGTTCATACTTAACCAATGTTATTATTCTATCGGTCATAATAGCGCCTTTCTTAGGTGGTTATTTTGAACAATATCTCGGCTGGCGTTCGACCTTTGTATTCTTATTCATCTGGACAATTCTGGTAACCATTATCGTTTTGTTTTTCTTTAAAGAAACAGGGCAACATTTTGGTAAGCATCGTTTGAGCCTGCCCTTTATGTGTAAAGCCTATGGCGAGTTACTCAGCAGCCGTGTTTTTATGGGATTTAGTTTATGCGTGTTTTTGTCGTATGGAAGCTTGTTTGCCTGGATGACGGCGGGACCTGTTGTGTTAATTCACGGCGCGCACATTAAACCAGTGTTATTCGGCTACTTAATGATACTGACCGGCATTGCCATGGCGCTAGGTGGCTTTGCTAATGCTAAGCTAGTACACAAATTTGGCACAGCGAAGTTAATGACTTTTGGCTGGAGCTTAATGGCGCTTGCAGGAGCACTAACTCTATGCGGAAAAATATTGTTTGGCATTAATGTTTATGACATCATTATTCCAGCCATGTTATTTATTTTTGGCACTAGTTTTATTTTTTCCAACGCCGTTGCAGGCGCCTTCACCCCGTTTGGTCACATCGCCGGTTACGCTGGCTCGTTATATGCTTGCATTCAATTATTAGGTGGTGTTGTTTTTAGTGCTTATCTATCTCACTTAAATACTAGTAGCCAAGCACCAATGGCATGGATGTTTATTATTAGTGGCGTGACCGCTTTTTTAGCCTATAGATTTATGCTGAAAAAACACGTGGCGGAGCAATAGAAGTTTAAGGCGAGTAAAAAGCATTTCCACGGTGAATGTGGCAATTTATCATCTGGATTAACGCTTAGCAAAACCTTGACTATGTAAACACTCAAGCATAAATGACCGACTTTCATTGCTAAGCTTATCACGCATACTTTGATTCCAAGATGATACTTTACTTATGTTTCAACTTTTTCATACAATAAATCCCACACACCATGCCCCAATTTTTGCCCACGAGTTTCGAACTTTGTCGTTGGCCGGTAGGCAGGTTTGTCGCTGAAGTTATTAGCTCCGGCACAATTATTAAAAAGAGTTTGTTGTTCCATTATCGCTAACATATGCTCAGCATATGGCTGCCAGTCTGTCGCCATATATAAGATACCACCTGGTTGTAATTTTTGTACCACCAAATCGATGAAACGCTGCTGAACAATCCGTCGCTTATGATGCTTTTTCTTTGGCCACGGGTCAGGAAAGAATAGCTGCACGCGTGCCAGGCTATTGTCTTTGAGACAATGCTCTAATACTTCTAAGCCATCTTCTTGATAGACACACATATTGTGCAATTGCTGTTCTTGCAAGCCCATTAACAGCGCACCCACTCCAGGACGATGCACTTCAATTCCGATAAAGGCCTGTTCTGGCTCTGCTGCAGCCATACTAACTAAGCTTTTGCCATTGCCGAAGCCTATTTCCAACACTTTATTATCGCTATCAATAAGCCCTTGCTTTATTTCTAGGCCATAAATCGGCCACAATTCATCAAGTGCTTTCTCTTGGCCCACGGTCAGACGACCTTCTCGCTTAACAAAGCTTTTAATTTGCCGCATAAAGGGCTGGTTTTCCTTGCTCATTCACAATCTCTAACTTACAATAACAACTTGTATTTTATGGGCATAGGACCAAGAACACAATGGCAAAAGCATTAAAAATTATCGGCGTTATTTTACTCGTTCTTATCATCTTATTAGGCATTGGCATCTTTTTGATTATGCACTATGTTGACCCAAATAAATTAAAGAGCCAAATCAGCACTCGCGTTTATAATACCACTGGGCGCCACCTAACGATTAAGGGCAATTTGTCTTGGTCCTTCTTTCCTTGGGTAGGCTTTAAAATCGGTGAAACTGATTTAAGCAATGCTTCTGGCTTTGGTGACAAACTTTTTATTAAAGTGAATAATGCAGACATTAGCGTTCGAGTGTTACCCTTGCTACGCGGCCAAGTTGATGTACGCAATGTTAATTTAAACGGGGTTAGTGTTAATCTTATGCGTAATACTCAAGGCGCAACTAACTGGGCTGATTTAGTCGATAAAGATGATGTGCCAGCTTCAACCAATGCACAACAGCCTTCAGCCACGCAACCCGTGCTAACAACCCAACAAAATATCACGCATAATATCGATTTTTCTATTGCTAGCTTAACCGTGGTTAATAGTAGCTTGCATTGGAGTGATGCTGAGCATAATAAAACCTGGGCACTAGACAACTTGTATATTGACGGGCAGAACGTAGGAACGCAAACAATATTCCCACTTACGGTCAATTTTAAAGTTAGATCTAATCAATTACCCAAGACCTTAAATGTTTCATTAAATGGTATGTTTAATGTTGATAAAACACTAAGCAATATTGCTATTAACCAAATTGACGCCAAGATAAATAACCTCGAATTGCAAGGTGATATCTCGGCCAAAGATATCAATAATAAATTAAGCTTTCAAGGCGATGCGCATGTTGCACCAACCAACCTTGCTGATGTTATCAGCATGCTTAACGTTAAGTTACCTGCTATGCGCGACAAGGATGCCTTATCTTCTGTTTCGACTGATCTTGCCTTTAACGGTAATAACAACTCACTCAGCATAAAACCACTTAAAATTGTGGTCGATAAAACTAACATAAACGGTAATGTTGCCATCACTAATTTTGCTAAACCACAAATCAACTTTAAATTCATAGCTGATCAACTTAATGCCGATAATTATTTGCCAGCGAAAAGCACAACTAAAGATCCGAAAACCCCTAAAACCAAAAATGCTACTGCCGAGGCCGCTCAAACTAGTGCTACCACTAACAGCAAAATTAACTTACCCATTAACTTATTACGTGAATTAAATGCTCAAGGCTCTGTGAGCATTAGTCAGCTTATTGTGCAAAACTTACATACTAGTAATGCAGCACTAACGATGAATGCAACCAATGGCTTGATTCAAATCAAACCACTAACTGCGTCACTTTACGAGGGCAAACTAACAGCAAATGCGAGTTTGGATGTTCGCGGTAGCACGCCAATTTATTATTTCACAAGCACGCTAAGTAAAGTTCAGGCTGAACCTTCATTATCTGATTTAATAAACAAAGATTTTATTACTGGTACTGCTAATTTCACAACGAATATAACCACGCAAGGCGATAGCGTTCAGCAATTATTAAACAGCCTCAATGGCTCTAGTCAGTTCGATTTCACAAATGGCACATTCAATGGCGTTAATGTCGACCATGCATTAGCACAAGCAAAAGCGGCGATCAATAAAACAGCGCAACCGGCAAAGCCAGATAACAATAGCACTTCTTTCGGTGAAGCCAGTGCAACCTTCGACATTAGTAATGGCATTGCCAAAACAAACAATTTACTTGTAACGAATAAAGCCTTTGTTGGTAAAGGTACGGGAACCGCCGATTTAAATAAACAAAAACTAAATATCGACTTTAATGTAACGACCACTCAGATACCCGAATTAAAAAATTATGTTATCCCGCTCGAATTTAAAGGGGCACTAACCTCACCTAATGTTAATTTAAAAACCAGTAACTTGTTACAACAATTATTAAAGAATACAACGAAATCGCAAGTGCAAAAATCTATTAACAAGAACCTAGGGAGTTTAGCAAAAAATAAAAATGTGCAAAATGCCTTGAATGGTTTGTTTGGTCGCTAATATTAAACCTAAAAAATTTCAGCAAGCCATATTAACCTGGTTCGACCAATTCGGTCGTAAAAGCCTACCCTGGCAAAAAGATATTCATCCGTATCGAGTTTGGGTTTCAGAAATCATGCTACAACAAACTCAAGTAACAACTGTGATTCCCTATTATGAACGCTTCATGCAACATTTTCCTACGGTAAGTGATTTAGCTAAAGCGGAATTAGACCAAGTACTGCATTTATGGACAGGTCTAGGCTATTACGCTCGCGCACGTAATTTACACAAATCTGCTAATCTTATTATGATGCAACATGCCGGAAAATTCCCCACTCTTTTCACGGATATTATCGCCTTGCCTGGCATTGGCCGCTCTACCGCTGGAGCCGTTTGTGCGATTGCGATGCGGCAGCATTACGCGATATTAGATGGTAACGTAAAACGTGTTTTAGCCCGTTACCAAAGCATCGCTGGCTGGCCCGGCACTCCTAAAGTTGCCGATGAACTATGGGAAATTGCAGAAACGTTAACACCAAAAGAACGTATTGCCGACTATACCCAAGCAATGATGGACTTGGGCGCCACCGTTTGTACAAGGAGCAAACCAAAGTGTAGCTTGTGCCCCTTAGAAAATAACTGCACGGCAAAACAGACTGAAAGCATTGAGCAGTACCCAGGCAAAAAGCCCAAAAAAGTGAAGCCGATTAAAAAAACGATCATGTTAATGTTACGCAGAAAAAATAAAACCGTGCTACTAGAACGCAGACCAAATCATGGCATTTGGGGTGGTTTATGGCTATTCCCACAATTCAACAAAACCACTGACATTACAAAATGGTGTGCCTTACATGGATTTACTAACAATACACAAAACCAATTAGCATCATTTCGCCATACCTTTAGTCACTACCATCTTGACATTACCCCCATCATTATCGACATCGACAAAGCACCATTAGAAGTAATGGATTGTGACCGCTATGTTTGGTATAACGGTAACCAAGCATTAGGGCTCGCAGCCCCCGTAAAAAAACTATTAGAGGATTTATTATGAGCGAAAAGAAAACACGTATGGTCGAATGTATAAAACTCGGTAAAAGCAGTGAAGGACTACGCCGCCCACCCGTTCCAGGTGAGCTAGGTAAAAAAATCTACGACAACATCAGCAAAGCAGCTTGGCGCGAATGGCTAGGCCGCCAAACCATGTTCATCAACGAATATCGCCTCAACCTAACAGACTTCGAAGCCAAGCAATTTCTGCAAGATCAAATGGAAGCTTTTCTATTTAACGGAGAAGATGCGATGCCTGAAGGGTTTACCAAGGAAAATTAAGCTCTCAACAAGAAATAGAGCAATTTTCCATGGAAACACTTGACTAACGGCCCCTAAAACGGTTTAATACGCGCTCGATTGAAAGCCTAAAAATCAATGGGTTAGCAATCAAAACTTGTAGTGGCCAGATAGCTCAGTTGGTAGAGCAGAGGACTGAAAATCCTCGTGTCGTCAGTTCGATTCTGTCTCTGGCCACCACTTCAATCAAAGAGTTATGTTCAATAACTGATTCACATAAAAACCCATGTAGACAGAAGGTGGTATTTTTGAACAAAAACTCCTCTAAGATTCCACCTATAATCAGTACAATAGTACAAATTCTATTTTAAAAACAGACTATTTCCTTTTTTGTAAAGTTCTATCTTGTACGATATAAAACAAAGTAGCTAGTAAAGAGAAGAGCACCATTAAGCAAGTGAAAATAGCCAAAAATTTAGTGTATTCTAAAATAAGTGTATTAGGATGTTCCCATAAACTAACTAAATAGCTCGCTTGATTTTTAATGATAAAAGGTAAGAATAAAATTGTAATCCATAAAAATTTTAGCTTTCTCTTAATCGTTAAGAAAGTAATTCCTAATGGCAAAATATAATAAGGTATATTCGGTAAATTATATTGTATAAAGGTGCCGAGACTATTAACAAACGTAACAAAGATATAGTAATCGGCATAAGACTGCATAGCAACTGTAAAAATAGCAAGTATAGTTGCAATCCAAGCGAATATTAAACTAACATTATGAGCTTTTGGTATCATTTTGTAGCAACCATTTCAGTAGCACTTGCAGCACTAACACCAGCCAATACAACGTCACCTACCGCCTGCCGTCGCAAGACCTATTGCAACTGTGCCCAATCCAATTAGAATATAGGTAGTATAATTTTGATTATGATCCAACTCTGGAGCAATAACAGATTTAAGTTCTGCTGATTTAGCAGGAGTAACTGTGGCACCGAATGTATTACCCGCGAGTGTCACATCAAAATCATAAAATTCATTAGTTATAGAATTACTAATTTTTAATTTTAAGTGACCATGTTCAGGTGAACCAATTAATGACACCTTATTTCATGAACAAAGGTACTCATTTATTTTCATCGGCGTGCTAAATTTCAAACTAGCCACCCCAGACGTATTCGAAGGTTCTGCGACAACAACTAAATCTGCTATTGTAAAAAAGTTTATATTGCTAACCCTTCTGGTGAGTAATATATTTTTTACTGACCCACAAAATCCAAGTAAATAATGTTAGCAGAACAAATATACAAGTTATAGCCGCTAAAAAGGTCATGAAAGGTATAGTTATCGTGTCAGGCTGCTGGATGATTTGATAAAAATAAGAACCTTCATTTTTTAAAATGATCAATGTAGCAATAGGAGAAAGCCAGAGGAGTGGGTAAAATTTTTTGGCAGATGAAATAATTATTCCGAGGCAGAAAAGGTAAAAAGGTATATCCTGAATAGTATACGTAGTGAAAGCATGTAGATTCTCACCAAATAAAATAAAAATTTTATAATCAGCATAAGCGTTTAATGCAAGCACCGGAATTGCATAGGCACCGATTATTCGGAATAACCATAATATTAATTTATCCATTTGCACTTGCAGCCATCCCCCCCAAACTTCCTCCTGTAACTAGTGCTACATCGCCAATCCCACCAGTTATTAATCCTAGACCAACACCACTTAATGCAACATAGATATAGGTGCTATGTTTTAGCTCATTCTCATTAAGTCTAACATAGTCTAAAATGCCCTCATCTACTACTTTACTAATTTCATTAGGCTTGCTTGCTATCGATGTATTAGAAGGAGTTATAGCACCTTCAATTTGAAGTGACATATGCCCCTCAAATTGTCAAGCATTGCTGAGATTAGTAACAATTAGTTTAGGGGTTATTATAGTAGCGAACATATTTCCTTTAAGTTCAACATCCACATCGTAGTCTTCGTTTGTTATTGAATTACTTATTTTAAAATCTATCTTTCCAGAGGATATGTTCTCAATTTTAATTTTATTCCATGCTTTTATGTATTTGCTAATTTCAATTGGCTGACTCAACTTCAGGCTCATTAACTTACTTGGAGAGTAAGAAAAAGGATTAGTCGAATTTCTATACTGTAAGATGATATCTGTTGTTGGTTTTATGCTGCCGGTAACTTTAAACTGAGGCATTGGAATGACAAATGGCGCAGCAGGAAACTGATCTAAATCTAACTTTATCTTAGGCAAAATCGGCAAAGCATGCTTTTTCAAGTAAGCAATAATTTTCTCATAATCTGAAAACGTAGGCTGTACATTTTCAGGAACCACATAAAGCATACGTTTACAGCTATTATCTAGACACAAAGTCCAAACATAAGTATTGTTGCGAGTAGAATAATTTTTAACATCTGAAGGTTGAATAACCTTCCAACTCAGGCCGGTACCTTTTTCAAACATACTTAGTGCTTGTTCAGCGCTTATTGATTTAGACATTGTATTCTCGATTACGTTTAATGAATGTTAACATGATACACAGCCTGTTTCTAATGTTTTATTTTTAATGGAAATTCAATTTTTAATTTATTTTCAGGTTTTATATCCTGACTAATGATGAAACTAAAATAATTATTTAGCAATGTTGTAAAGTTGAATGACTTAACAAGCAATGGTTAAAAAATCACAAGGCAAAATCACTTATGACAAACTCAACATTTTTTTGTAGCAAAAGCTAGGCAGCCTACAACATTTAATGCAAAAACACATTATACAGTATTCATTTCATACGCTATAATAATTGCATTACACATCACGTGAGGAAAGAACTGTGGAATTTTATATGAAAATAGATGGTATTAATGGTGATGCTTCTGCAAAAGGTCATGAAAAATGGATTGCATTAAATTCAGTAACCTTTGGTGTTGATCAAACCGTTACTATGAAAAATGGTGTTGGGCATGACAGACAAATTGGTACACTACGTTTCCAACAAATCGAAATCACCAAGAACATAGATTCCGCAAGCCCGCATTTATTTGCAAAATCATGTTCTGGCGACAAAGCTATACCACAGGTTATTATTCATGAGTGTCGTGGAAAAGATACACTAACACCATTTGTAAGCTATACACTTTCAAATGTACTTATAAGCCGCTATTTCAATCATGGACAGACAGGAAACAATACACAAGAATCATTACGCTTAAGCTATACTAAAATTGAAATGAAGGTTGGTAAAATACCATTAACGACCCATGGCTGACGCCCTACTTCTGCCACTACCCAGCCCATTTCTGCCGCTATCCAAGGCAAAGGCATACTGTAAAGTACTAACCGTAAAAACCATCTCTTATTCCATGCGGTGTCTCGTAACCAGAAAACATTAGCTAAAATAAATATCCATAAAATCATGAAGCCAGAGGCGACCATAATACGGAAGCTCCAGAATAATATTGGTACATTCGGAATAGAACCATTTGCAGCTTTGGTAATTTGAGCCTCAGTTGCATTGGTGACCGTTGATGTATAGCGTTTTAATAATAAACCGTAACCTAAATCATCTTGATATTCTTTAAATGTATTTAGTACCGTCGGGCTAGTATCACCGTCACGTAGTTTTTGCAGTGCGCCATACGCTATCATACCTCGCTTAATCTTACCTTTGTTTTCTGCGATAATCGGTTTAAGACCTTCAATCTTCTCATCGAATGAATGCGTGATTAACACACCCATGGCCCAAGGTAGTTTCACAGCAAAATCATTTTTCTGTTCTTTTTGATTTGGCCAAGCAACTAAAGCCCATGGTGCTGGTGCAGGTGCAGTCGTCCACTCTGCTTCAATAGCCGCTAATTTTGCTTTTTGGGCTGTCGCCACTTCAACGCCATTTGCGTCACCTAAATAAATCACCGACAATGTTGCAGCTAAACCAAAACCTGCCGCAATTGTATGTACAAAACGAACTTGTGCATCTGGATTTAACCATAATTGTGACCAGCTATGTAAGTCCATGCGTAAAGTATGATAATTAAACGTGGCACCAACAGGATTCTGCATCCAACCATTTGCAACCAAAATCACCAGGGCCGATAAACTAGAACCAATAGCTAAAAAGAATGTGGCGAATAAATGCTGAACCTTGCTAACTTTATCCCAACCAAAAAAGAAGATTCCAATAAAAGTAGATTCCAGCATAAAGGCAACCATGCCCTCAATCGCCAGTGGTACACCGAAAATATTACCAATGTATTGTGAAAAGTACGCCCAGTTTTGTCCGAATTGAAACTCTAACGTCAGGCCTGTTACAACCCCCATAGCAAAGTTAATCCCAAATAACTTGCCCCAAAACCGTGTCATGTCTTTATAAATTTGCTTCCCCGTGATCACAAAGCAAGCTTCCATTATGACCAGCATCCAGGATAGGCCTAGTGTTAATGGCAGAAATAGAAAATGATACAGCGCTGTTACGGCGAATTGTAAACGAGATAACTCGACAACTTCAGGTGAGACGACCATATTAAGGATTCCTTGTTAATGTAGTAGGTGTTGGTTGACTAAGAAGGTGGTCAACATAGGCTTGATTGGTATTGATATGCTTAGAATTTGGGTTTGAGAAGAAAATAAACCATAGGGAAAAAAAGATAATGCCTTTAATGACAAGAACAAGGCAAATATCCTTCCATAATATTGGTTGTTTCAGTGCTTTCTGTACTTTATTTTTCTTCATAAACGCCTCCTATCCTAATACGCGCAGTATAAATTTTATACTCAAATGTAAACTGATCTAGATCAGACTAATGGGATTTAAGGAACAAATGATGATAAAATCTATAATTCTTAGATTAGGTTAAAGATATGAGCATACCAGATACAAAATCATCTAGCTGTCGTACTTGCGCCATTTTTCCAATTTGCTTTACCATTGGCTTAAATGAAAAAGAACTAAAGCAAGTTGATGCTGCCATTGAGGCACGACAAACTTTCCATAAAGGTGATATTTTATTCCAACCAGGCGATGAGTTTAATGGCATATATGTGTTGCGTGTAGGCTCTGTAAAACTCTATGAGCTAACGACTGGTGGCGAGCAGCGTGTTTGTGCTTTTCATATGCCAGGAGAATTATTCGGCTTTGATGCTGCAAATACACAACAACATATCTACTATTGTACGGCACTGGAGACCAGTTCGATTTGTAAAATTTCTTTGGACAAACTCTTTACATTAGCGAGTAAAATAGAACCCTTACAGAAACAACTGTTTCGCTTAATGAGCCGAGAGTTAGGACAAGTTCCACTCATTAACTTAAATACTTCGGCACAGCAACGACTCTGTAAATTCTTGCTTACCTTAGCAAAGAATGCAAAACGTCGAGGGCTGGTCGAAAATAAAATACACTTAAGTATGACACGCGAAGATATCGGTCTACATCTAGGATTGGCCGCAGAAACAATTAGTCGTTTGTTAAAAGAGTTACAACAACAAAATGTCATTACGTTAAGTAATCGTGACATAACCCTCTGTGATATAAAGAAATTACAAAAACTTGAACAACTAAATTGAAGAATAAAATTCTCGAGTTTCTATTTTTCGTGGCTCTCTACAATTAATAGCGTAGCACGCTATTAATCAAATAGTTAGCAAGCCGTTCTTGGTAGGGTAAATAGTCCAGAGTCATCAGAACATTAATACTCACCACTTCAGCCTTTCGTTGTTCCATTAGCTCACAAGCGGCTTTTATTGTGCCACCTGTTGCAATTAAGTCATCGACTAAGGCAATTCTATCGCCCGGATCAATGCTCGATTTATGCACCTCAATTATGTCAGCGCCGTACTCTAGTTGATACGATACTTGTGCTGTATCATGAGGCAACTTTCCGTGTTTACGAATAAGTACTAGTGGCTTCTGTAATTTCTCAGCGATCACTGCAGCAAAAATAAAACCACGCGCATCTAATGCTGCGATTTTATCGTAATCAGCCTCTTTCAGTTTTTGAATAAGCAACTCAATAGCGTAACTAAAAGCCTTTGGCGATTCAAGCAAAGTGGTAATATCTAAAAATTCAATTCCGGGTTTAGGAAAATTTTTAACAACTCTAATATATGACTTCAAATCCATGATAACTCTTACTTTGATAAATCGACAACAAGCTTCATTCTAGCAATAACCTACCAATGACCGGAAGCATTATTATCACTAAAATTATAAATTAGATCACACTTACCTTGACTCCAGACTTTCATCATTAAAGTCTGGAGATTTCTTTTATATTCATATACTAATTAGTTCTGTTTCTCAAAAGCATAAAATGCGGCTTGATAATATTCATAAAGTTCATCAGTCATATCAAGACCATGCCCACGTAGCATTTGCGCTCCACCTTGCTCTTCATACATTTTATTCATGTTTTGCTCAACATTTTGATCGCCATCTGTGAACTGTGCTATCAAGCCTTTGGCTTTCTGAACTAATGCAATAGAAGCTTTATCCGTTGGCGGAATATTCTCTACTTGTAATTTTTTCATCCCATTTAAAACATAATCCCAACCTTTGGTAAATTCCTCTTCCGAGGCACCATCGGTAAAGCGCTCTTTAAATGAGCTCATTTGTTCTTCAGTGTAATATTTTTCTAACATTTTAATTGACTCCATAGTTTTATATATTGTTTCTAAGGAGACTCGATCTTGCGCAATGCATGTCTCGAGGGTCAGTTTAACTTGTTCAAAAACGGCTTGTTGTTGCTGTAACTGTTGAGCCAAAAACTCAACCTGCATTTCCAGAGTCGCTTGCAAACTTACCACGTGTTCATCAAGCATGTCTCGGATTTTCTTCAACGTAAAACCCATTTGCTTAAGAGACACAATTTGCTGCAAACGCATGATATCGTCTTCACTATAAAGTCGATAACCGCTTTCAGTCTGGTCAGAGGGAGTTAACAATTCTATTTCATCGTAATGACGTAAACTACGAATCGACACCCCAGTTTTTTTAGCAACATCGCCTATCTTTAACATTGTTATCTCCTTGTACGGCATACTATAGAGCCTCACGTAACGGTAGAGTCAAGAAAAAATCGTACAGAATATTATTAGGTTCTACTTTGCGACTCAATTTTTAATTTTTTCTGCCATTGATTAGCTGACTTCAGGCTTAATCGAATAGATTTTTTTTGTCGCCGCTGCCAGTTTGTCAGATAGAATTTCGCCAAGCCTGCATCGTAAATATATAAAGAGTTTTCTGCATTTTTATGTTCAGCCGAATACGTAAAGTTATAAGATCCGGTTAGAACTGCACTACTATCGAATATCATAACTTTATTATGCGCAATCCGTACATTCTTATCCAACCACACAGGAACCTTTGCTTTTAGTAATGACCAAACTCGAGAATAATTTGTTAACTCAGATTTATCAATAATCACATTAACATTGACTCCATGCCGCTTTGCTTTAATTAAAGCATTGGAAATTGGCTTTGAAGTAAATGAGTATGCTTGTATATAAATACTTTTTTTCGCTGAATTAATATAGTGTGTGATACGACTGCTGCACTTTTCAGCTGGCGTGAAACAAACTTGATAGTAAGCGGACGAATTAAACGGTACAGCAGAGCTACCTGAATAACTCATCAACAATAGCATAATGATTAAAATTTTAGATTTCATATGTGACTACTTCTTATAAATATTTAATGCCCAATCATAATCACTATCACCAATGCTATGCGTTAACGCTAATTTTTTCGCTAATTTAGGCTTTGCATACTTAATTAAATGATTAATGACGCCTTGTTCTGTTCCACCAAAATCAGCTTGATACCAAACATAAATTTTGGACACAACTAACTCATCACCTTTAAAATAGACACCTCGATGACTGTTAACGTAAGCTTTAGCGCCTTTATTCAGCATCGCGTTTAATTTATTTGCCGAATAAGCCACACGCTGTAAATTAGGGCAGCTTATTGAAGCACAGTTTAGAGCGTAATGGAGGCGAGGATCATGCCAAATTGGACGCAAAATTCGATGCTCAATATCATTTAGCGATATTTTTTTATTCATAACCACTAATGTCTTATCACCCCATGGCCCACTTGAAAACCAACCTGGTGACGTATCAATTTTTAAAATGCTACTAACAGGGTAATGCTGCAAAATAGTTTCAACGGTTTCAGAATTATAAAGATTAATCCAATAAGCTTCTTGTTGACCACGAGAGTATTGAGTGACTTTAATTGTCTGCAAGTAATTCAAATATTCTTTTAACTTTGCTTTGTCGGCATTTGTTACCGCAGCATACGCAAACAAGTTAATACCTGATGTTGTAGCGTGATCGTATTTCTTGAGTAACTGTGTCCAAACTCGATGTTTAATTGTACTTTTTGACTGGGCATTGTGCTGTTGCCAATAAGGCCATAAATCTTTCTTTGGTGCGGCGTATAACGTTGCGGAAAAAAAT
Organism: Gammaproteobacteria bacterium; assembly: GCA_034110705.1. Taxonomy (GTDB): domain Bacteria; phylum Pseudomonadota; class Gammaproteobacteria; order JABDGN01; family JABDGN01; genus JAWUVP01. Next base: position 14,895 of record JAWUYR010000007.1, read on the forward strand.
AATATTATTAATACAATAATAGTTTTTTTCATATGGTTGTTCCTTTCCAATTTTTTATCCTATTTTCACACAGAAACTAGCCCGAATTAATACTCACATGGTGCCTTACGCTTCTGCTTTTTTTGACTGTGCTGCTGCTTTATTTTTTTTGTTTTTGCTTTAGCACCTTTTGACACTTTGGTTTTCTTACGTTTTTTCGGCTCGTGCTGCGCTCGAATAAGAAACTCTTGCTGCTTGTTAATTCTATTGCCGGCAATAGTGTATAAACGTTTTTTTTGCATTTCGTTTAATACTTGGGTTTTCCCCACATTAAAATGTAACTGCACAGCAGAAGAGGTTTTATTAACGTGTTGCCCACCAGGACCGGAAGCTCTGATGAATTGCCAACTGATGTGATTTTGAAGCTTTTCAGGATTGATTGTCATGTGATGATTATATGGGAAGAACACACGGAAAGGGGTAATTAGTTACCCAGTCGGGTTTTGCTCTGTCGTTGTCTTAGGTTTAACCGTTGCGATATTTTCAACTTCCCCACCAATTACTTTGCCTGTGATTTTGACATTCGGTCCTACTTGTACTAATCCATCTTTTTCATTAAAGCTAATATCACCGTCGATAATACTATTACCTGTAATAATAATGGTTTGTGGTGAAACCACACCATCACCACCACCTTTAACAATAATGTCAGCTGTTTTAGTATTGGCCAACATAATAGAATTTGCTGCCACGGTTAGCGTATCATCAAAAGTAGATTTGCTTGCACTCACCGGGCCATTAATGTCAGTGGTGCCATTAATAACAGAAGAAGTAAGCGCGACAGGGCCATTAACCGTAAGACTGTTTAAATGTGCTTTATCTGCGTTAAATGGACCATTAACACTGGTCGCTTGCTCAACAATAGTATCGGTCATATTCAACGGCCCATTGGCATGAACTGAAGTTGTTGTGCCACCAGAGCACGTCATCGGCCCGTATGGGCTAGAGTCACTTTGGCAAGGATCGCTTGCAAAGGCAAATGTGAATGCTGCTAACATACTGATTGAAATAAAAATTTTACGCATGATTATAATTATAGTCCGTCAAATAGGCGCGAATAATGCCAAAATTTGTACAAAATATCAAGTTTTACGGCCAATTTGAGCTGGAGAAATACGTACCATACCTTCTTGGTCGGCTTTGCTGGTCATTGCTTCGGCTAACTTCCAAGCATGACCGTACACCACTTCGTAGTGCAGTTCACTTACATCTGATTCATGTAAATCAATTAAAGAGATTTCACCATTGTCAGCTAAGTCTTTTTCAATATCGGCTTGCGTGTCATAATCAACATTAAAGTGCTCAATGTCTAACACAGGATCATTATATTGTGCCTGAACCAAAGCATCACCAACATCATGCATATCATAAAAATTGCCGAGGCCAGCGCCTGCATTCTTGAAAGTATCTGGACCATAAAAACTAAATAAAAATAAACCCTCAACACTCAGCAAACGAAAAACATTTCGCAAGTCTTCAGTGAGCACATCCAACCAATGCAAAAGTAAATTACTGACAATTAAATCAAACGATTGTGCGGCAAAAGGTAACTCTGCTAATGTACTACATTCAAATTGCATATCAGGATATGATTGCTGGGCGAGCGTTAAACGTTGTTCCGCGATATCAACACCCACAATTTCAGCGTCTGGAAATAATTCACGCAGTTCAGCAATTAATTCGCCGGTACCGCAGCCTAAATCTAAAATACGTTTTGGTGCAATGCTGATCGGCGCTAAGCGCTGCAACAAATTAGTGCCAACTTGACGATGCAACATGTTAGCAGCAGAAAATGAAACAGCCGATTGATTAAGTAATTCTAAACTCACTTAGCAACTTTGCGCCAAAATTTAGGCACGATAATTGCGATCATAATCGCTTTTAAGCCTTCAGCTAATAAGAAAGGTTTTACGCCTAATAGATAGGCTTGTGGCAAAGTGACAAAATGTGCCAAATAGACCATGCCCATAAATAAAATTAAGCTCATACTCGCTAAGCTAACCAGTAATGTTAAACCAATATTTTTTGCCATACCCTTTTCAGCCAAAAAGCCTGCCAACAAAGCAGCGGGGAGAAAAGCCCATAAATAACCACCTGTTGGCCCTAATAAATGCATGAGGCCACCACTAAAACCAGAAAACACGGGTAAACCAACAGCGCCTTCTGCTAAATAAGCAACAATAGCCAATCCTCCTAAGCGCCAGCCCAAAGTCATGGCGGTTAAAATAATAGCAAACGTTTGCAACGTAACTGAAACAGGAAACATTGGAATTTCTACTTGCGCTGAAGCCGCAATAACAAGCGAGGCAAGAGCCACTAAAAAGGTTTTATACAGCCAGCTTGTTGAAAAGCGCCATAAAATACTGTGCCAAGAAAATGCAGTGTTGGTCATTTGAGTCATAACAGGATCCCTTTTTAAAATTAATCTATAATGGATGAATGGTCACCCAAATTAAAAATGCAAGTTTACAAGTTTTCCAGAGGATTAGCCACCTCCTATTGTCACCCACTTGCAGTGTCTGCCATGGCACCAGCGACACCCGCTTTGATTTATGCACCGCTTGCCATAACGAACTCCCTTGGCTAGAAATCGCTTGCCAGCAATGCGCATTGCCATTGGCCAGCGAAAAAGCTCCTATTTGTGGACAGTGTTTAACACACCCACCTGCTTTTCAAAAAAGCTTAAGTCTATTTCATTATGCCCCCCCGATTACACACATGATTAATCAATTGAAATTTAAGCAACGTTTGGTCGCTAGTCGTTTATTAGGTGCATTATTAGCCGAAAAAGTCATACCCTTTTATCAAACAGACACCTTACCCAAGCTTATTATCCCAGTACCTCTACATAAAAAAAGATTACAAGAACGCGGATTTAATAAGGCATTAGAGCTAGCCAAGTGTGTTAGCCAAACATTACATATTCCTATTGCAAGCACAGCTGTCAAACGCCTTCACAATACGGCACAACAATCACAATTGCCAGCGGCAAAGCGTGCCGGGAATGTACGTAATGCTTTCAAGGTAGAAAAGAAGCTGGCGCAACATGTAGCCATCATAGATGATGTAATGACCACTGGCAGTACAGCCCAAGCGATGAGCCAAGCTTTAAAAGTGGCAGGTGTACAACGAGTTGATGTCTGGTCTATTGCTCGACCAACCTTAAATTAATGGGGATTTAATCTTCCCCTATTTCCGTAGACACTCACTTCTACGAACTCACGCAGCCATCTCAAATTGACTGGGTGATTGGTATCCAATCGATGAATGCCTTCATTTGTGATTATAATACCCTTCGATATACTGAAACAAGCTTTGTTTTGCTATCAATC
>JAWUYR010000008.1:0-13893 GCA_034110705.1 Gammaproteobacteria bacterium
ACCGAGCTTGAGCTTAGCGCTAGCTTCAGTGCTTCAGCTTTATATTCTGCCGTATATTTTCTTGCGTTTTTTGACATATGTCACCTCTTTGTTTTTCATAGTTTAACAAATTGGTGTCCACTTTTATGGGGGAAGATTAAGATGGTAAAGCTAGTACTCTAGCGATCTTAGATGAGTTTTTTAAAAAAGAAACATATGTCCCACCACTTAATTATTATAACATGCCCTCTCATATACCTTGGCGGTTACAACATTATAATCTAGTTAGATTCTCACGACGTGATGGCGCACCTCCTCTACCTTCATATTTAGAAAAACGTTATGAACCTTATTTCTACCCTAGTAGTGGCCTGCATCAAGCGGCTTATAAAATTCAGTCGGCATGGCGACGGTATAAGAATAAATAAAAAAACTTGAGGATAACTGTTACATATAAAATTAATCAATTTAATAAAACATTCTTTTTTACTTTTCGATAATCATGTCGATAACGCAATATCAATATACTTAAATTAATTAACCCACTTGCGGCTAGCGCCCACCACAAACCAACCGCTCCAAAATTAAGTGGTATGGCGAGCCAATATCCTAGAGGGATTGCAATACCCCAGAAAGCAATGAATGAAGAAATCATAGGGAAATGGGTATCTTTAAATGCGCGTAGTGCGCCAAAAAAGCAAATACGTATTGATTCCATTAACTGAAAAACTGCGGCGACTGCTAAGAATTGCACGGCGAAGTGACTGATGACGGCATGCTGTTGAGTGTTTGAAAAATCTAGGCTTATTAACCAATGTGGGGCGAATAACTCTAGTAGAACTACAATTAACGTAAGAGAAAGTGCAACGTAGATACCTGCATAGACAGCTCGGTTTGCTGATACTATATTTTTTGCACCAAGCTCATTCCCCATCCGTACGGTGATAGCTTGAGCCACGGAAAAAGCAATAGCAACAAAAAAGCCTATATACTGCATGGTTAATTGATTAGCGGCTAATTGCGCTACACCGATATGCCCCATGATTAATGCTAACACAAAGAAAAATCCAATTTCCAGTAAGAGCATAACACCCATAGGTAAACCAATTTTAATCAACAACCAAATAGCTTGGAAATTACTGCGTGTTGTTAAAGCCCACCAGTAAGGACGATAACATTTCCGCATTAACATATAAACAACGAAACCGATTGTCGTTACCCAGTATGAAATAGTAGTTCCCCAGCCTAAACCGGCAATACCAAAATGTGGCAGGCCAAGATAACCAAAAGTGAAAATAGTATTTAAAAATATATTAACAGCAACCCAAGTAATGCTAAACACTAAGTTGGTTCGCATATGTTTTAAACCAATCACAAATTGAATTAAGGTTAAACCTAACAAATCAGGAAACACGCCCCAGGATAGTGCATGCATATAGGGTACTGCTTGCATCACCAATGCTTCTGGTTGGCCAAAGTATAATAATATTGGTCCCATATTCCAGATTAATAACGTGGTTGGTATGACTAAAATAATCGCTAACCATAAACCATCGCGCAAGGTTGTGGCAATACCCTTTTGATCGTTCTCACCATCTTTATGCGGCACAATAATGCTAATCGCTGAAACAACCGACCACATAATAATCATTAAGGTCGCAAAAAACCAAACAACTTCACCACCAATCCCTAATTGACCAGCACCAAGATGCGCCATGAATAAGCTTGATATAAAGCCCACAGAAGCTTCAACCAATCCTGTTAAAATTAAAGGGATGGCAAGGCTCAACATAATTTTTAAATCAGTGCGATGAACAAACATGGTTATTTCTCTGGTATAGGCAATCATTGTATAGAGAGAAAACAAGTTGCGCAACAATATTTACGCCCATAAAAAAGGCCTGTCGTAAGATAGGCCTTTTACTGATATTGAAACAGTCCGTTGTATTATCTATTGAAATAAACTTTCTGGTAATAAATAAATAACGTCCAAATTATAATACGTTGCATTAGGAACGGTATTTGTACCATTCGCTGTCGAGGTGTAATGCCCCTTGAACAGAGTATAACTACCGGTTAACGTTAAGTTTTCACTTAAAGGTAGAGATACACCATAAGCCATAACATAACCGATATGACTAGCGGTGCTACCACCACTATTAAATAGATTGCCAAGCCCTAATCCACTAAATACTCGAAACTTAGAATTACCAATAGGCAAGCTTGCTTTACCCATAATGGATATAGCATTAGTACTAATGGAAGATACTGCGCCAGTAGTATTAGCGAAGTGTGTGAAGACGCCTTCTACTGACCAAATACGGTTAAATTGGTAGCCTGTTTTTCCATCAAAGCCAACCCCTGTTGTATTCTCGCCAACCCAACCTGCATTGGTCATCCCTAAACCACCACCGGCGTAAACATTAGAGCTTTCTGCCGCTTGTGCCGTGTTGAATAAACTCATACATACTGCAACAAAGGTACACGTAATTAAAAATTGTCTTTTCATGTTTATTTCCTGTAAGTGGGTTATTTTATAAAGGCTAGGTCTAATTCTCTAGCGGCTTTTACTTCATCTAAACGCCCTATTTTTCGTTTAAAAGGTGCTTTTTTTACTTTAATGGTGATAATAAATTCATGCGTTGCACGCCTGTCTGGAAAGGCTAATGTGTAGCCAAGCGCCTCTAGGTGTTTCATTAAATAGTTTGCATTTAACGTGGCAAATTCACCAACACGTTTCATACCAGGGTTACCTAGCATTTTCGCGTAAATGTAAGCTCGCATTAGGACGCCGGCGTTTCCCATGAAACCACCAAATCGACCTATCGTTTTTGGACAATCTTTTTCAGTTAGCCAAGTAAATTGTCCCTTTTTTTCACCGACCATTGGCACGGGCAAATAAGGTTTTAAACGATCATTACAAGCGACTGGCCCCGCCCCTGGCCCACCACCACAAACGTTTTGTGTAAGTTAAGATGCATTACATCAAAGCCCATGTCACCTGGGCGAACTTTTCCTAAAATAGCATTTAAGTTGGCACCATCGTAATATAATAACCCGCCAGCCTCATGAATGAGCTTGGCAATTTTCTCAATTTGTCTTTCAAACACACCTAAAGTCGAAGGATTGGTTAGCATGATGCCGGCTGTTTTTGGCCCCACCATTTTTTGTAAAGCGTCAAAATCAACATCACCTTCAGCATTTGTTGGAATTTCTTTAACGGTAAAACCACATTTAGTTGCAGATGCTGGATTCGTGCCATGTGCAGCATCGGGAACTAACATTTCAACTCGTTCTGTGTCGCCTCTGTCTTTATGATAGGCGGCAATCATTCCGACACCTGCGTATTCACCTTGAGCACCTGCCATCGTTGTTAACGATATAGCGTCATGCCAGTGACATCTTGCAAGATTTCTTGTAATTCGTAAATACAGCTTAAGTAACCTTGACTATATTCTTCATCCATATAAGGGTGACGATTTAAGAAGCCTGGTAATGAAGCTAATTTATGTGCGGCTCGTGGATTATATTTCATCGTACATGAACCCAATGGGTAAAATGTGCATCGATAGAGAAATTTTTCCGTGACAAACGCGTGTAGTGTCGTACCACTTGTAGCTCAGATAACTCTGGTAATTTAGCAATGTCAGTTCGTAATAATTTTTCTGGAATATCACTAACAGCAAATTGTTGTTGGCTAACGAAACTACGATTAATACGATCTTCGCGGGATTTTTCGAAACTTAACATATTATTGTCCTAATACTTGTTTTAATGTGGCAACGTAACGCTGCAAGTCTTCTTCTGTTTTTGTTTCTGTGGCACACACTAGCAAACAATTTTCCAATTCAGGATAATCATCACTCAGTACAAAACCCGCTTGAATACCGGCCTTACTCATGGCTTTGAGTACTTTATTAACCGGTGTCGTTAATTGAATAACAAACTCATGAAATTTAGGTGCTGTGAACATAAGCTCCACGCCACTTAATTGGCTAAGTTCGTTAGCAAGCACCATGGCATTTTGATGTGAATGTGCAGCAACTTCTTTTAAACCTCGGCCACCCATGATACTCATATAGATAGTTGCAGCTGCGACCATTAATCCTTGGTTAGTACAAATATTCGAAGTCGCTTTAGAGCGGCGAATATGTTGCTCGCGTGCTTGCAAGGTTAAAACATAGCCGATACGTTTTTGATCATCGTGCGTGCGCCCAACAATACGTCCTGGCATTTGTCGTACATGTTTTTTACGACAACACATAAAGCCAAAATAAGGGCCACCTGAGGCCAACGGTATGCCCATCGGTTGACCTTCACCACAGGCGATATCAACACCGGTTTAACCCCAGGCACCAGGCTCTTTCAGTAGGCTCATCGCCATGGGGTTTACGTAAGCAATCGTTAAGGCATCAATACTTTTTGCTTTTGCCACTAAAGCATCAACCTCTTCTAACACACCAAAAAAATTCGGCTGTGGAATAATAATCGCGGCAATACCTTCGGTGCTCAGGTGTTCAAATGCCGTCATGTCAATTTGCCCACTCGTGGTACAAAATGGCAACATTTCTAAACTGACATTTTGACGCTGACAAAAATTTTCTAATACTTTTTGGTGAATAGGATTAATGCTGCTTGGCACAATAATGCGGCGTGCTTTACCGCGCTTAATTCGCACGGCCATTAAAACAGATTCAACTAAGGCTGTCGCACCATCATACATAGAAGCATTGGAAACATCTAAACCTAACAAGCGCGTCATGATGGTTTGATATTCGTAAATTAATTGCAAGGTCGCTTGCGAATCTTCGGCTTGATAGGGTGTATAAGCTGAATAATATTCACCTCTGCCGACTATATCCCACACCGCCGCTGGAATATGATGCTCATAGGCACCAGCACCAATAAAGCAGGTTCCTGCCGCAATAGCTGGTTACTTCTCCGTCATGAAGCGAGTCATTTCTAATTCGCTCATGCCGGGGTTATGCTGAGTGAGTTTTGCATCGGCTATCGACGTTGGAATTTCATCAAACAATTGTTGAATATCATTCACATTAATGACATCCAACATTTCTTTAATGTCTTGCTCTGTATGAGGTATAAATGGCATATTACTCGCTCTTTATTCTTAGTTATTCTTCGATTATTGTATCTTGATAAGCTGCAGCATCTAATAAATCGGCTTTACCGACTTCTGCATCCGTTAGTGTGATTTTGAATAACCAACCTTCACCATAAGGATCTTCATTAACGATACCCGGCGCCTCTTCTAAAGCTTCATTAATCGCAACGACTTCACCTGAAACAGGTGAGTAATAATCAGAAGCTGTTTTCACAGACTCAATCACTCCAGCATCATTACCCAGTGCAAGCTCTGTGCCAACTTCTGGCATTTCAACAAATACAAGTTCACCCATGGCCTCAGCGGCATGTGCGCTAATACCAACTGTTGCGGTACCATCGTGGTTATCTTGTAGCCACTCATGGCTTTCGGCATATAATAAATCTCTTGGACAATCACTCATTATACTTTTCCTTTTTCAACTAGTTTTTTACCCAAGCGCACAAATGGTGGCGCCACTAATTCTACTACAATTTTTTTACCACGTCGGTCGATGTAAACCCCTTCGGTTTGTTGCGTGTTAATTCTAGCCAAGGCAATCGCATGTCCTAACGTTGGTGAAAAGCTACCACTAGTAATTTCACCAATCGGTTGTTCGTCGATAAACAAAATTTGATGATCGCGCAAAACACCCTTTTCTTCCATCACCACACCAATTAATTTTTCATGGATACCTTTATTTTTTTCAAACTCTAAAGCCGCACGACCAATAAAATCACGAGTTTCATCTTTAAAGCAAACCGTCCAAGCTAAATTTGAAATTAGTGGTGATGTACTTTCCGTCATATCATGGCCGTATAAATTCATACCGGCTTCAAGGCGCAAAGTATCACGTGCACCTAAACCAAATGGTGTAACGCCAGCTGTGATTAGTTGCTCCCATAAATCGACCACTTTTGTCGCCGATACTACTATTTCAACACCGTCTTCTCCAGTATAGCCGGTGCGAGCAATTTGTACATCGTCATGCATAATAAAGCGGAAAGGTTTTAAGGCGCTGATCTCATGTGATGAAAAACTCATTAATTTCTCGACGATGTTAATCGCATCAGGACCTTGTACGGCAACGATGGCCATATCGTCACGTAGATTTAGCTGCACATCAAATTTTAACATTTGTTCATTTAACCAAGCTAAGTCTTCTTGACGACGACCCGCATTTAACACAATGCGATATCGTTCCAGTGCAATATAATAGACAATCAAATCGTCAATCACACCACTTTTTGGGTTAAGCATGCAACTATATAAAGCACGCCCTGTTTCGTTGAGCTTAGCCACGTCGTTGGCTAAAACATGGCGTAAAAAGGCTAGAGCCTCGTTACCAATGACATCGAGAACACCCATATGCGATACATCAAACATACCAGCATTTTGGCGCACATGATGATGTTCTTGAATTTGTGAGGTATAGTGAATTGTCATTTGCCAGCCGGCAAAATCAACTAGCTTAGCGCCAGCTTGTTCGTGTTAAGAATAACGTGGTGTTTTTTTGCTCATTTCTGCCCCTAAAAATAGGAGAAGAAGAATACCGAAAAGTGTTTGATTAAGCAATGGTTGCTTTTGCTGATCGGTTTGCTATGGTTAGGCATTCGGCAAAAGGGTAACCATTGGCAACTACCAAAACAAAAATTGAAAAAACTAAGCCTTTCCTAAAATGGGCCGGGGGCAAATATCGCCTGCTTGATAAGATCACAGCTGTACTACCAGAAGGCAAACGTTTAATAGAACCCTTCGCCGGCTCTGGTGCCCTGTGTTTAAATACCCACTATAAAAAATATTGGTTAAATGATTTAAACCCAGATCTTATTAACCTTTATCGTTGCTTGCACCAAGAGCCGAATCAATTTGTTGCAACCTGCCAGCATTATTTTACCGAAAAAAATAATCAAGAAGCACGTTATTATCAGTTACGTGATAAATTCAATCACTGCACTGATAAAATAGAACGATCTGCTCTCTTCTTATATTTAAACCGCCACAGTTATAATGGCTTATGTCGTTATAATCAAACAGGTGGATTCAACGCACCTTTTGGCCGTTATAAAAAGCCCCACTTTCCTAAAGAACAAATGCTCGCCTTTGCACAAAAAGCCAAGCACATTAAGTTAACCCACCAAGATTTTGCCACTATCATGCGACGAGCAAAAGAAGGTGATGTCATTTATTGTGATCCACCTTATGTGCCATTGAGCCCCACTGCCAGCTTCACCCAATATAGCAAAAAGAATTTTACTCTGGATGACCAAGAGACTTTAGCAACCTTGGCACACGAGCTACGTGAGCGCGACATTACCACTATTATCTCAAACCACAATACTCCGCTGACCCGGGCATTATATTCTGAAGCCAAATTGGTTAAGTTTACCGTTCCGCGCTTTATTAGCTGCAAGGGCAACAAGCGCTTGCCAGCCAAAGAGTTGTTAGCCATTTATAAGTGAATTTGCTACTATCCTGACATGACTATCAGGATGATTTTACTTACTTTTTTTCTCGGCTTAAGCCTTGTGTCTTTGAACGGTTGCCAGCATGACTCCAAACACAAAAATATCAGTCATGCGATTAACTCTGTTTTAAAAGACTTCTCTGGCGATCCCAACATCGGCATTATTATTGAAGATTTAGCAACGAATAAAGTACTCTATCAGTTGCACCCCAATCGTGACTTTACACCTGGTAGCACTACTAAAATATTAACCGCTACTGCAGCACTCGCCTATCTAGGTCCAAACTACCATTTTTCTACGACGCTTAGTGCTGTTAAAAATCTGCATAAGCCTATTGTAAACGGTAATCTCTACCTTAATTTTTCTGGCGACCCTAGCTTAAAAAGTCGTGATCTAACACAATTGCTAAATGTCTTAGTCAAACGACATGTCCACACTATTCAAGGGAATATTATAATTACTTCTGGTGATTTAGCGCCCTATCAGCCAGGCCCAGGCTTTATGTGGGATGATCGACAATTTGCCTATTCCGCTAAATCTGAGGCGGTAATTCTAAATCGTAACCGTTTTTCCTTTCGTCTTTACTCAGCGAATCAACTTGGCAAAAAGGCTTATGTTGTACGTAAAAAACGGCTTAAATGGACACCTGTCAACATTACGGCCACCACTCAATTGAAGGAAGAGCAAAATTGCTTGCTAAGTTTGCACAGCACTGAGCAAAATCAATATTCTATTTCTGGCTGCATGCCTTATGGAAAGCCTTATTACAAATTTTCGGTCGCTGTCCATAACCCGCGCTATTTATTGAAGCAGACTATTCAAGCTTGGCTGCAACGACATAACATAACACTGCAAGGAAATATAATCGCAGGCTCACAGCCATTAAGCACACAAATCCTCGCCAACCATAATTCCAAACCCTTAGTCACTTTACTTAAACATATGTTGGTGACCTCCGATAACTTATACGCTAATGTGATTTTTAAAAAACTGGGCGCAGTCTATGAAGATGGGCAAGGTAATTGGCAAAATGGACAAGAAGCCGTACTGACAATATTACAATCGATTGGGATTGATACTAACCAAATCAATATCGTCGATGGTGCAGGTTTATCACGCTATAACAAATTCTCGCCTCAAACATTAGCTGACATCATTAGTTATAACCACCAACACCCAGCAACGGGCCAATACTTTTTCAAGAGCTTAGCCATTAGTGGTGTACGAGGCACGCTTAAGCATTTTCTGCTTGGTGCTTATACAGGTGATTTTGCCGGCAAAACTGGCAGTATGACCTACGTCGCTTCAGTTGCCGGCACACTGAGCGGCAGTCACCACCCTTTAGCGGTCATTGTGATGATCAATGGTGCACAAAAAGAGAATGCTTATTTTAGCTTAATCCACAATATTATTTATCGTTTAGCGCAAATTAGTACAAAATAAGCACAAATTCCTATCTTAATAATTCTTTAATCTTCTATCGCTAAACTAGTGGCAACTCAATAAAAAAATAATAATAATTATGAGTCTTTTCAAAAATTATCATCAGTATTCTGAAGGTGAATTTGTGCCATTTTCGCAAGGAATTCACTTTAAGACAGGCGTGTGTAATTCACTCTCTCTTCACTATGTGGCTTGGCGCATTTCCATTCTTCCCTGTCTGAAATTCAGGCCTTATTTCAACATGGCTAGTGAATCAGAATGGAACGCTAAAATCTTAAGACAACAAAAGAGCTTTCCAAATCATTATGCTTTTGCGGGAAAAGTCGACTCGTTCAACCCTCAATCAAAAGCTAGAAATTTTATTACTCCTGATTTGCAATGCTTCTTTCGAACATATAACTTATTCGTTTCCACAAGAGCAAAATTAAGAGAGGATATTCTTGCTGAAACTCTGCAAACGTACATATCAGAAAAACGAGTGAACAAATTTGCTACTGTTATTGATTATATTGATCACAAGGACCGGAATATAGGACATTCTGTTGCTTTTGTGCATTCTATTTACCAAGGCATGAATCATTTTTTTATTTATGACCCAAACAATGGCGAGTTTAAAACTAAACTTAGCTTAAGAGTTCCCTTGAATAACGGTACCTCAATATTCTGGGAAGCATATGACTATTATGATCTAATGATGGAATCAAAAAAATTAAATGTTTTAGCTTTTATTCGAAAGATGGATCAATTCTATGCCGATAAAGGCTACCGCAGCAAAGAAATTTTTTACATCCATCCCTACTAATTATGAGTAATGACTCACAACATACTCATCTAACATAACTTGAAATTCTTCTGCAATATTCGCGCCGCGTAACGTCACCACTTTTTTACCATCAACAAACACCGGCGCTGCAGGTTCTTCACCGGTACCAGGTAAGCTAATGCCAATATTCGCATGCTTGCTTTCACCGGGGCCATTAACGATACACCCCATTACGGCCACTTTCATTTCTTCGACGCCTGGATGTTCGGCGCTCCATTTTGGCATCATATTTTTGATGTGGGTTTGAATTTTATCGGCTAGATGTTGGAACACGGTACTTGTAGTACGACCACAACCAGGGCAAGCGGTGACTAAGGGTTTGAATGAGCGGATGCCCATGGTTTGCAAAATTTCTTGGCAGACTTGCACTTCTAATGTGCGATCACCATTCGGTTCTGGTGTTAGTGAGGCACGAATGGTATCACCGATGCCTTGCTGTAGTAGCACGCCAAAAGCGGCGCTGGTGGCGCTAATGCCTTTGCTTTTCATGCCGGCTTCAGTGAGGCCTAAGTGTAATGGATAATCACAGCGCCCAGCTAAATCTTGGTAGACGGCAATTAAATCTTGTACGGCGCTAACTTTACACGAGATGATGATTTTATTGTGTGGTAAACCAATTTCTTCAGCCATCTTCGCGCTGTTTAAAGCTGATAATACTAATGCTTCTTGCATCACAGCACCTGCTTCTTTTGGCTGCGGTAGTGCTGCGTTTTCATTCATTAGTTTGGTAAGTAATGCCTGGTCAAGGCTGCCCCAGTTAACACCAATGCGTACGGGTTTGTCGTATTTAATGGCGATTTCTATCATTGTCGCAAATTGTTGATCATGTTTTTTTCCAAAACCAACATTGCCTGGGTTAATTCGATACTTGGCTAAAGCTTGAGCACATTCTGGATATTTGCTCAATAAGCGGTGACCGTTATAATGAAAGTCACCCACTAGCGGCATATGGCAATCTAGTTCTGCTAGTTGTTGTTTAATTTGCGGCACAGCGGCAGCAGCAGCTTCGGTATTTACGGTTATTCGCACGAGTTCTGAACCCGATTCGACCAGCGCTTTGATTTGTTCAACTGTAGAAGCAATATCAGCCGTGTCGGTATTTGTCATTGATTGAACAACAATCGGTGCATCACCACCAACCATAACATCCCCAACTTGAACAGAGATAGTTTGATGACGCTTTATTGGGGGATCAAGAATTAGCATAATATGCACCATGATTATTAAGATTTAAACAGATTATACAAGATATTAATAACGAGATAAAGCTTTCACATCTGCATATAACTTCCAATGTGGCTTACGTAGCAAGACTATCAAAATACCAGGTACAACAAATAAAACAAGGCTTGTAATGATAGTAAAATAATAAGTAAAGTAACTGTGAATAATCACACCGTAGGGAGTAAAGAAGCTCAAGATAAGTACCAGTAAAGAGCTGATAAAACCAATGCCAGCTACAAACCACATACCTAGATTACCGCCCCAGACACGAACTTTGGGTTGTGCAAAAGGAAATTTATAACGGAGCTTAATAGCAGCCGCAAACAAAAATAAATAAGACATTAAATACATTTGTAGAGCAAGAATCGAGAGCAACCAGAAAGCACCGGAAGTATTTGGCATATAGAGAAAAACACAGGAAATAAGAAAAACGGCCATCACTTGAAGAATAAGTATAGAGCTTGGTGCGCCATGCTTATTTTCTCTTTGCAAGCCTGAAGGTAATCCACCATCTTTTGCCGCATGTTGTAAGCCATTTGATGCTGTTAAAAGCCAATTACCCAAACTACCTACAACACCTAATACCATAAACAAAGCCAACACTGGTGTTAGCCAAATTAAGTGAAAAGCTGCAAAATAATTTTCTACTGACTCCATCAATCCCGTAACCGCATGTGCATTATGCATTGGTAAAACAAAGGCACAAGCTAATGTTCCCAAAATCAACATTAAAACAGTGAGTAGACAACCAACAAAAAGAACCTTAGGAATAAGTCGCTGTCTTTTACTAGATTTTCCCACACAACTTGCAGCAATCTCTATCCCTGAATACGAAAGAAAAACAATACATAAGCCAACCAAAGTGTGTGGATTTGATATATGCACCCAACTCACATGTGGAAAAGGATGTGAATGAATACCGAAACCTTTGGCCAGCCATATTATCGCTAAAATAAACAAACCAACAAGAGGCAATATAACCCCTACTGCTGTACAGTATATGGTAAACCAAGCTGAGACTTTAACGCCATAGTAGGTTAAGTAAGTTGCCCCAGAAAAGAAAATCCAAATTGATGCAACGATGTAATATTTATTGTCGGCAGAATATGGTGCGACAATATAAGCTAGCGTGCCGGCTAAAAAAGAAAGGAGTAACGGATATAACATTAAAGTTTGAACCCATTTAAACCAAATGGCTAAAAACCCAATTCGAGGACCAAAGGCTTTTTTCACCCATAAATACACATCGCCTTTTTCTGACCAAATAGAGGAAAGCTCAGCACTGACCCAAGCCAATGGAAATAAGAAGACAATCGCGCCGAAGATGAGAAAGTAAATATAGTATCCGCGCAGCATCGCCAACAAGGGCAGATTCCGCAGGCCAATAACAGCCATAATAGTGATCATCACTAAAGCAAAGTATGAAAGCTGACGTGTGCTCTTGTTTTCGCTCATGGGTCCATATCAAATATCAATAGGTTACGACAATAACATAATGGTTTTGAGATGCAAGCGGTGAGTTTGCTTGAAAAGGTTTCCAGGTAGTCAAAGTACGCCGTATTGGAATAGTTGCCATTTTTTAAACATAATTCCACTTAGAAACCGAAACCGTCATTTATGATAAAAAAATGCCACTCCACATTGAGTGGAGCAGCAGTTGTGTTTTTAGACTTAATCGCTAAATGGTACTATTATTACCCTTTAGAACGTGAAGCTTTTTTACGCTCGTTTTCTAGCAACATCTTTTTACGAATGCGGATGCTTTCTGGCGTTACTTCGACCAATTCATCATTTTCAATAAACTCTAGTGCTTGCTCTAGGGTAAATTTAATCCGTGGAATTAACACAATGTTTTCATCCGTACCAGAAGCTCGAACGTTGGTTAATTGCTTTTCACGGGCAACGTTAACAACTAAATCATTATCACGAGAATGTAAGCCAACAATCATACCTTCATAAACATCGGTTTGTGGGTCAACAAACATTTTTCCGCGTTCTTGTAAATTAAATAGTGCAAAACCACGTGCAACGCCTAAAGCATTGGCCACTAAAACACCATTACTACGGCTGGCTAATTGAGTCTTTTTAACTTTAGCGTAATGATCAAAAACGTGATAATACAATCCTGTTCCTGATGTTGTAGTTAAAAAATCACTTCGAAAACCAATCAGACCACGAGTCGGGATGATATAGTCTAAGCGTACTCGACCTTTACCGTCTGGCATCATGTTTTTGATTTCACCACCACGAACACCAAGTTTCTCCATGACACCACCTTGATGTTGCTCTTCAACGTCAACAGTTAGGTTTTCATAAGGCTCTTCTACACCATCTTCTGTTTCATGCATAATAACTTCTGGGCGAGAGATAGCTAATTCATAACCTTCACGACGCATAGTCTCAATTAAAATACTTAAATGTAATTCACCACGACCGGATACTTTAAATTTATCAGGATCTTCAGTTTGCTCAACTCGAAAAGCTACATTGTGTAATAGCGCTTGTTGTAAACGCTCACGAATCTGACGACTGGTGACGTACTTACCTTCGCGCCCTGCAAATGGTGAAGTATTCACTTGGAATGTCATACTCATAGTTGGCTCATCAACCGTTAATGGTGGCAAAGCTTCAACTAGCTCCGGGTCACATAACGTGTCGGAGATATTTAATTTTTCAATACCGGTAATGGCGATAATATCACCCGCGGCTGCAGACTCTACTTCTTGACGCTCTAGTCCCATATAGCCTAACACTTGTAAAATACGGCCTTTACGTTGCTTGCCTTCTTCATCAATAATAGCGACTTGAGTATTCGGTTTCACACGACCACGACTCACACGACCTACGCCAATAGT
>JAWUYR010000009.1:0-29455 GCA_034110705.1 Gammaproteobacteria bacterium
GCTTGTTTCAGTATATCGAAGGGTATTATAATCACAAACGAAGGCATTCATCGATTGGATACCAATCACCCAGTCAATTTGAGATGGCTGCGTGAGTTCGTAGAAGTGAGTGTCTACGGAAATGGGGGAAGATTAATATGCTTCTAACAAAGGTAAATGATCATCACCCACAAACTCCAGATAAGCAATTTCAATTTCGCGTGAAGCATAATAAACAGCTGGATCAATTAAATAGATGTCATGGTTGGCAAATAGAATATTGGTATTCCATAAGTCGCCATGAATTAGTGAGGCTGGCTCAGAGTTATCTAAATAGGTATCTAGCTTATTTAATAGAACAGAAAAACGGTTTTTATTATCACTATTAAAATAAACTTGATCAATTAAAGGCTGTAAACGTTGTTCGGCATAAGCTGTTACCCAGCTATCCTGCCTTGTATTAATCTGTGGTACGGTGCCAATGTAATTATCATGGATAAAACCGTATTGCGGGTCAGTCATATGGTGAAGTTGCGCTAGCTTTTCACCGAGTAAATGCCAAGACTTGTTGTTGGCTGGTTGTGCGTTGATATACTGCAGCTCAATTTTATTTTTTTCGTAATTTAGAACAGTTGGTGTTTTGAAGATAGATGATTGTGCCAAGGTGTGCAAACCTTGTACTTCACATTTGAAGAAATCTTTTGGGGCATCGACCAGTGTTTTTCTCACGATGCTTTCTTTTTTGTTGGTGATTAACGCCGTCTGGCAAATGCTACCACCTTGTAATAGTGTGGTGGTGTCGCTATTCATATCGATTAATGAGTTCGCTCAATAATGAATGTGGTTAAATCAATCAAAGCCGTTTTAAATGGATTATCAGGCAAAGGACTTAATGCCTGTATGGCTTTGTTTGCATAGGCCCTGGCTTGTTCAGCAGTGTAATCAATAGCACCTGTTTCATGTAAGGCTGTCTGAATAGCGGGTAATTCATCTACGGCTGCATTGGCGATTGCATTACGGACTAAGCTTTGTTGTGTTTCCGATCCATTTTTCATCACATAAATTAAGGGTAAGGTCGGTTTACCTTCGGCTAAATCATCACCGATATTTTTCCCCATGACATCGGCGCTGGAATTATAATCGAGCACATCATCAACGAGTTGGTAAGTGATACCAAAATTTAAGCCATAGTCATATAAGCCTTGTATAATAGCAGTATTCTGATTTGCAATAACGCCACCTAACTGACATGCGGCCGCAAATAAGATGGCTGTTTTACAGCGGATTACTTCATAATAGGGCTCGACTGAGGTATCCGGATCTTTTGCATTTAAGAGTTGTAAAACTTCACCCTCAGAAATAGTGTTGGTGGTTTTTGCCATGATATCCATGATTTGTAGATTTTGTAAGCTCACCATCATTTCAAATGCGCGTGAATAAATAAAGTCACCCACTAATACGGTAGTGTGATCACCCCACAACGCATTTGCTGTTTCATTACCACGACGTAAGGTTGATTCATCGACCACGTCATCATGTAGCAAGGTTGCGGTGTGAATAAATTCAATGATCGCTGCCAAGGTAAGATGTTTGTCACCTTGATAATCGCAGGCTAAGGCACTTAATAAGACCACTAATGGGCGCAATCGTTTGCCACCGCTATCCACAATATAGTGGCCAATTTCTTGGATTAAGGGGACTTTAGAATGCAAATTGTCGATAACTAACGTGTCTACTGCTGCTCGGGCATCGTGAGTTAAATTGCGAATATCGTCTAGATTCATGCTACACTCGTGTTTGAATTTGCATAGTATAGCGTATTAATAACGATGTTAGAACAGTTTAAATTAAGTATTGCCAAGGGCTTTTTTTATGTGCTTGGTTACACACCATTAATCATCTTACATTTCCTAGGGACTGTTCTGGGAAGTTTGGTTTATTGTTTGCCGATTAAACCTCGTTACTATGCATCACGAAATATTGAACTTTGTTTCCCAAAATTGTCTTTTTGGCAACACCAATGGTTTTTGTTAAGAGCGCTGCATGATGTTGCAAAAGCTGTACTTGAAGCGCCTGTATTCTGGGTCCGCAGCCAAAAACATTTAGTTAAACTTGTACATAATAAGGCAGGCTTAGATGTTGTTAAGCAAGATATTGCCGCTAAAAAAGGTGCCATAATTCTTGGTGCACATATGGGTGGCTACTATTTAAAGAATGCTTTTATTGCTAATTATCTCCCAGACACCACCTATTTATATAAGCCACAAAAAGGTATTTTGGGTACCATCATGCATGATTTGCGAGGTCGCTTTGGTGCTAAATTAGTGAGTACATCGCGTGAAGGTGTTTTAGCTTTATTTCGTCATCTCAAAAAAGGGGGTTGTGTTGGCATGATTTGCGATCACAACGTGCTGGATAACGGTAATGCTTGGATACCTTTTTTTGGTATTTCAGTGCCCACCATGACATTAGCGGCTAAGTTAGCCAATAAAACCAAAGTACCTGTCTATATGGTTATCATGCAGCGGTTATCATGGGGGCGTGGTTATCGCTTTAATATCTGGCCAGTAAACGAGAAAATCTATTCTGCTGATGAAGAAGCGGCTGTCACGTGCATGAACCAAGAGCTTGAGAAAGCTATTCGGCAATGGCCAACTCAGCATGAATGGCTGTATAGGCGCTTCTGGGACCGCCCCGAAGGTGAAACAAAGCTATATAAAACTCAAATAAAACAATAGCTTAAATTGAGCCTCGGGCATTGGAACATTTTTGCGAAAAAGCTTGCCAGTTCTAGGGTTATCCAGTAAAATCGCTCCTCTTTAGTATTGAAACTCATATAGATGGAGAGCGTTATGTACGCGGTAGTAGAAACAGGCGGTAAGCAATATCGCATAGAAGAAGGGCAGACGATTAAAATCGAGAAATTGCCACAAGATGTTGACGCTAGCGTTGATTTCGAGAAAATTTTAATGGTTGTTGATGGCGAAAATGTCAAGATCGGCACACCACATGTTGAAG
The DNA here is from genome assembly GCA_034110705.1 of Gammaproteobacteria bacterium. Lineage (GTDB taxonomy): Bacteria > Pseudomonadota > Gammaproteobacteria > JABDGN01 > JABDGN01 > JAWUVP01. The sequence continues at coordinate 2,998 of JAWUYR010000009.1, forward strand.
GCGCGAAAGTGACCGGAACTATTTTGGAACAAGGGCGTCTTAAAAAAATTAAGATTGTTAAGTTCAAACGTCGTAAGCACCATTTAAAGCAAATGGGTCACCGTCAGTATTTTACTGCGGTTAACATCGATAAAATTTCAGCATAATTTAAGGTAGGTAAATAATGGCTCATAAGAAAGCAGGCGGTAGTACCCGTAATGGACGCGATTCCAATCCTAAGTATTTAGGTGTTAAGCGTTATGGTGGCGAAGTAATTAAAGCGGGCAACATCATCGTTCGTCAACGTGGCACACAATTCCACCCCGGCACAAATGTTGGTATTGGTCGTGACCATACACTTTTTGCTAAAGCAGCTGGTAGAGTTGTTTTTGAAATAAAAGGCCCTAAGAATCGTCGTTTTGTTCGTGTTGAACCTTTAGCCGCCGCAGCAGCATAAGCTAAAACTAAAATACCGTTATAAAAACCCGCTACTAGCGGGTTTTTTAATGAGTCGAATTTAGTATTGATTCGTCGTAAGGTAAAATCGTTGAATATGTGCTAACATATAAATGTGATTGTCAGCATTTAAAATTCAAATATGCATTGATGGTGGCTTGGAGAGAAATAGTGCTCGAAGAAAAGCTATGAAGCTAATTCAATTTAGGAGAAATTAATGTCAAATATTTTTATGCAAATACAAGGTGTTGAAGGAAATGTAACAGCACCAAACTATAAAGGATGGATTGAGTTAGATGGTTTCGATTTTGGTGTCGAACGTAATGTGAGTACTAAAGTGGGACAAATGAGTGATCGAGAAGGGACGACACCACGATTTTCAGAAGTTGAAATTATAAAGAGATTAGATAAGGCAAGCAATGATCTTTTTACCAAGACTTGTGGTAGTAAAGCAATACCACAAGTTAATATTCATATTTGTTCTACAGACAGCTTGTTAACACCGTATGCAAAGTACGCTTTGAGTGATGTCATTATTTCAGCACACAATACCAGTGCTGCTGCAGAAACTGTGCCTCAGGAATTATTGAGTTTGAGTTATGCTAAGATAGAACGAACTTATATTACTAGAGATAAAGCGAATAAAAATCTGGCGCCAGATACTGTGGGATATGATTTGGTCTCTGCTCAGCAGATATAGATTGAATTTTAAAAAAGGTTAGTTTATGAAAAATACAATTTTGGGTTGGTTATATTATTTTCTTTGCTTCTTGTCGGTTGTGGAAATAATGAGTCTAAAAATGTTGGTAAATATGAGCCGAAGATTAATCCGAATCCAAAATATTTTATGAACGTTAAGTTAACCAGTCGTTTTCCTCTTAAAGTAAACGTAAGAGCAATATTTTCAACGACCAAAAAAAAGTGCGAGATTGATGTTAGTGGTGGAGAAGGTGCCATGTATCCTAGAAGTAAACTAAACGAGTATGAGTTGGTTTTAGGAGGGAAAGGACAGCGTGCGATAAACATTCCTCTAGATGAAGTAAGTTCTGGTTATTGTGGTTGGAAACTAACAGATATTACATATGGCTTACAATATAACGAACAGAAAATCCCTCAAATTATGATAGGTTATTTTTCATCTGAAATGAATAACAAAAGACAACAAACGGGGTATGATAAATGGCATTGTAATAAAAAACAGTGCAAGTTAACTAAGTCTGTTGCCCTGGATACTAATTCTCGGTCAAATTTACCTATTTCAAATTATGTGTTTTCAATTAAATTTTTATAGTAGAGAAATAAAATGATAAGTGTTAAAGAGATGGCTTATTTGTCTGGTCATGTATACAAGCCAATGAGCGCAAAGATTTTAAATTGGCTTTAGTAATTAAATTCGAGTTCTTAAATGATTGGTTGTAGGTGTTCTATCATTGTGTATTTTCTTAATAGAAATTAAATTTAAAAAGGTTAGTTTATGAAAATTAAAGTTTTAGTGTTAATTGTATTATTTCCTTTTCTTATTATAAGTTGCGAAAATAATGAGCCTAAAAATGTTGGTAAGTACAAATCAAACGTCAATCCTCATCCAAAATATTTTTTTAAAATGTCTGGAAGATTTTCTGGGGTTAATGTGAATGAATTATCTCTTAGAATGAAGATGATTTATTACGCGGCCAACAAGAAATGTAATATTAATATAAATAATATAGAAGGAGTTTCGGTTAAGAAAACGGTAGATGTTGTTAGCTTAATAGAATTAAATGAGAAAGGATATTTTAAAAAAACTGTGCCTATAGATAAATATGAAAGTAGCTACTGTGATTGGAATGTTGGTTCATTTAGTTATAGTGTCAAGAATAAAGTTACAAAAAAACTTGCTAAAGGATACAGACATAAGTACAGGGCTTTCTTTTAATAAGAAGGGAGGTTCTAATGCGAATGATCTTACCCAAGTGTGGAAGTGTGAGTTAGGAGAGTGTAAATTAATAACAGATGACTTCAGTAAACTTAAAAATTATGGAGTAGTGAGTCCACAATATAATTATAATTTAAATATAATGTTAGAGGCGGGGGCTTAATTAATGAGTACAGTTTTAGAATCTGCCATTATTAGTCGGCATATATACAAAACTACGATGCCGTTGTTTAATAGAAATAATAACTTTCATTTAGAAGATATTAATCGTATCCCTAATAAATTCAGTGGGTGGCTCATAGATGAAACTGTAGATCCAAAAATGTTCCCTACAAACGGATTCTATGCGGCTCTTTATTTTAAATTCAAAAATGGCAAGGCTATAGATGCTGTGCTGGGTATTCGTGGCACGGCTCCCATGGCCTAGAATTTTTGGGTGTATGCTTACTCATGGTACTCTGCCGCATGGGGAACGGATTGGAATGTACATTTGCCTTCTTACTTTCCAAAAGCCCAAGCTTTTATGGATAAGATAATAAAATATCTCAAAAAAAATTTCCCACATCTATACAGTGTGAATCACTTCACTATTACAGGGCATTCGTTAGGTGGATCCTTGGCGCAGTTATTAACACTACGATACCGTACTTCTTTTAAATGCGCGTGTTTAATTCTCCAGGTTGTGGTGAACTTGCTGGGAGTATGGTGAAAACGAGAATGAACTATATTAATAATATTAATGCTCGTTATGGTATCGTTAACAAAATTGGCATGTTGGTTGGAAAGCTATTCGTGATCGATATAGCAAAAGATGAGGCGGAGGCCAAATTGCTTTATGAACATTTTGATAAGAAAGATTTTGATGAGTCGATAGCTTTAGAACGTGTAGGTTCTAAAGAGCTAAAGGGGACGAGTTTAGGATTCTTGGCTAACCTGAAAGGTCAAGAAGAAAGAATTGCATCTATTGCGGGTTCAGTGAATGCGGTGGCAACTTCTGCATCGACTCAGCATAGTCTAATTATTTGCGAAAAAAATTCTGTACTTAATAATTGGCAACACCTTACATCACTTGCGACGAAAGCTTTTTCATGTGAGGCTTCCGCATTTACAACAGCACCAGCTAGCGTTCTTTTTGAACAACATACTATTGATAATATTGTTTCCACGCTAGAGGAAGCTGAGTATAAACACTTAGCAAATAGTCAGATTTAAGTGCGGAATAAAGCATCACTTAAGTTGTTGCATTGGCTAATTCTCCCGTACCAAATTGTTCAATTGGCGCATCTTTATATTTTGGAAGCGGATCATTTATATCGTGTAGTCTATCAGCATACCAAATATGCTTGTCTGGTTTAAAAACTTCGGGTAGTGCGTTGCTTGTGAATATTATATTGTTAACATTCACACCAATGCCTGCTTGTTTTTCAAGATCTTGTGAAATACCATAAATTAAACTGTTGCAGTGTTTACAGAGTAATAGATTAGAGGTGTTTCTGACAATGGTTTTCAGAGTGTTTTCACCACTTGTAATGGTGAGCATAGGGGTTAAATAAGCCGCTGTTAAACTATAGCCAATTTTATCTGTCGCTCTTTTTGATAATGTAGCGATGGCACGACATTTGTTGCAATGACAATATTGTGTAAATAACGGATCGCCTTGAAGAGTGAGTTTCACGAGTTTACAAAAGCATGCTCCGTTGTATTGTGTCATAAATTTTAACTTCTATTGTTCTGAGTTAGGTTGGTAATATTATTAAGTATACCAGTAAAAATCAGCTGCTATAACTTTTATTATGAAGTGACCATGATGGTAATGTGAGTTTTTTATTTTAGATAAAACAGGTATCAACTCAGCTTGATAACGTAACGTATTATTTTCATATAAATAAAAATATATCGTAGCGACCTGTGTATGTGCAGCGCCATAGATTGTCTTTGCATATGCGAGAGCCTTGAGGTGTTTTTTTTCAGCTAATGAATATCTTTTTTGCCATTCATGTCTTTGTGCTAATACAATATAGTACATAATTCATAACACATGCATTTTGTACACTATTGGCTACCGGATCATTTTCTTCACCATGAACTTTTTTTCGGTACTGTAAAACATTTGTAAGCATATCCTCTGCTGTAGGATAGTCACCAAGTTCTAAGCGAATTCCTCCATATCATATGTGGTTTGTTATAACGGAGATAGTAATTAAAAAGCTATCAAGCCGATATAAAAAATCAATTCGCTAATGAGTCGCTTGTTGTTTATAGTGTGTTTGTGACTTTAACTAAGGAGAAAAATATGAAAACGTTGATCGCAGTATGTAGTATTTTAATGATAAGTAGTTTTATGAGCAATGCTTTTGCAGCTCAGACAGATGTGAAATTTTATACAGTATTAAAAGGTGATAGTGGCAAGTACATTGGTAAAGTACATTTAGAAGATACTCAGTATGGTTTGTTGATTAGTCCAGATTTAAAACAGCTACCATCAGGTTTGCATGGCTTTCATGTGCATGTAAACGCTAGTTGTGCTGATAATGGTATGGCTGCTGGTGGGCACTTAGATCTTACCCATACGGGCAAATATCTAGGACCCTATAGTGCACATGGTCATTTAGGAGACTTACCTGTGTTATATGTCACTAAAAATGGCTTAGCAGATGTGCCAACATTGGCTCCGCGCTTAACCGTTAAGCAAGTGGAAGGGCATTCGATAATGATCCATATGAATGGTGATAATTATTCAGATGTACCGGCAAAGCTGGGTGGCGGTGGAGCTCGTTTAGCTTGTGGTGTTGTGAAGTAATAGTAAAATCCCAAAAGGCCATAGTTTACTATGGTCTTTTTTTGTGTCGATAACATCATTTAAGTTATGTTATATTCTGTTTTTTACAGGCGAGTTAATCGATTATGACAATCCATTGGTTTTTTATTGTTGCGGGCTTTATCTTTGTTATGATGATAACCCCTGGGCCGAATAATATTATGATGGCCAATTCTGGTGCTATGTTTGGTTTTCGCAAAACCATTCCACTAATGGCCGGTGCTGTATTTGGTCCTTTGATACTTTTGCTATTGGTTGCTACTGGTGGTCAAACGTTATTACATTATGTCTGGTTCCGAGATAGTTTGCGTATTCTTTGCTTACTCTATTTGATCTACTTAGCGTATAAAATTGCTAGTTCTAAACCACCTCATTTAAATAATAAGGCCTTAAGTCAGCCACTTACTTTTTGGCGTGTCGCGGCTTTGCAATGGCTCAACCCTAAAGTTTGGAGTCAGTACATTTTGGTAATAGGGATCTATGTTAATCCACATCAGGCTTATGCTTGGCAAATTGTTGTCTTGCTGTTGATGTTTATTACTATTTCTATACCAGGGGCGATAGCGTGGACTTTGTTTGGCAAGTTGATTGCTCGCTATTTAACCCAGCCAGTACATTTTCGGGTGTTTAATATCGCGATGGCCTTATTGCTGTTGCTGACGGTAGTGCCAGTGCTGCTGGAGAACTTCACTTGAATACTTTCATTTAGCTAAATTTGTATAACATTTTACAATTATTCTGACTTAATATGATTATTCCTATGGAAAATTGGTAAAATGATACTTGATTCAAGTAAAAAGAAAAGTGTATTAGTGTATGATCGACAATATCAATCGTAACTAACGGAAAATAAGGACTAAAAATGAAATTCGTAGACGAAGCCAAAATAAAAGTAATCGCCGGTAAAGGTGGAAGCGGTGGATTGAGTTTTCGCCGAGAAAAATATATTCCTCGTGGTGGGCCAGATGGTGGTGACGGAGGTGATGGCGGTAGTGTTTTTTTACGCGGCAGTAAAAGCTTAAATACCTTGGCAGATTTTCGAACTCAACGTACTTACAAAGGGCAAAATGGCGAAGGTGGTATGGGTAAAGACCGCATGGGCAAGGGCGGAGATGATTTAACGATTGATGTGCCGGTTGGTACGCAAATCTTTGATAATGACACAGAGGAGTTGATTGGTGATATTACCGAAATTGATCAATTGTTTAAAGTGGCACAAGGTGGTTTTCATGGCTTAGGCAATGCACGCTTTAAAAGTAGTATTAATCGAGCGCCACGACAAACCACACCAGGCAGTGAAGGTGAGCGTCGTGATTTGCGTATGGAGCTGAAAGTGCTGGCCGACGTAGGATTACTCGGTATGCCAAATGCGGGTAAGTCGACGTTTATCCGTTCGATTTCAGCGGCCAAGCCAAAAGTAGCCGGCTATCCCTTTACCACATTACATCCAAATCTTGGCGTGGTAGATGTTGGTACGCATCGTTCATTTGTGGTCGCCGATATTCCAGGTTTGATTGAAGGCGCTGCCGAAGGTCTTGGACTTGGTATTCAGTTTCTAAAACATTTAGCTCGTACAGAAGTATTATTGCATATTATTGATGTATGCCCATATGATGGTACAGAACCTGTGGATGTCGCTGAAAAGATTATCCATGAGTTAGCTAAATACAGTGAAGAGCTGGTTAAGAAACCACGCTGGTTGGTGCTCAATAAAATCGACCTACTTCCAGAAGGTGATAGAGAACTGGCATGCCAAGCTGTCATCGATGGGCTCAAATGGAGTGGGCCAGCGTATAAAATCTCAGCTATTTCGGGTGCTGGCACTGATGTTTTATGTCAGGATTTGATGGCGTACATTGAAGAGCGTGCGGAAGAGGCAAAAGCGGTGGAAGTGATTAAAGAGATAGAAGCGATGAAAGTAATGAAAGCGATGAAGAAAGCGGAAAGCGAGTTATAGTCATTTAATTCACTGCTCAAACTGTTTTGGTCCCGGCGTGGGGGAATATCCTTTCGATATTTTCCTCGGGTCTTGCCAGAAGCCCCCACCTAGGTGAGCAGATTATCAGCATTTGAGTTTGCCGGCACAATAGCGATTTTCCAGGTTACCCTTCCCGGTAGCTACTACCCTAACTACGGGTAAGCTCTATTATGCGTATTGTTAAAGTTCTAATCATTTATGGTAAAAAACTGTTAAATTTAGTACTATGCCAGCCTTAGTCATAGACCTGCTAAGGAATTCATTTTGACCCAGCCAGCATTATTCAAGCACAAAAGTTTAGTTCGAGCATTTATTATTATTATTCTTGGTGCGATGTTTTATTTCTACGAATTCGCTGTTCGAGTGGTACCTTCTGTGCTTACTGAACAATGAATGCAAGCCTTTCATTTAAATGCGGTTAGCTTAAGCTCCATAGCAGCCTTGTTTTACATTGCGTATGTGATCATGCAAATTCCTAGTGGTCTGCTTTATGATAGGTATGGCCCGCGATATTTACTAACCGGAGCTGTTCTGATTTGCGCTCTTGGAACCTTACTTTTCGCTATCACCAACCAAATTTGGCTTTTGAGCTTGGGACGTTTTATGACGGGCTTTGGTGGTGCATTTGCCTTTATTGGTGTTCTGGTGCTGGCGTCATCTTGGTTCCCTGCACGTTATTTTGCTTTGATAGCTGGTATTGTGCAATTTCTTGGTTCGATGGGGGCCTTAGTGGGTGAAGCCCCATTATCTGCAGCAGCAACAACCTACGGCTGGCGTCATACTTTAATTGGATTATGTTTGGCTGGCGTATTAATTGCTTTCTTTATTTGGTTAATTGTTCATGATAGGCCAGAGCACATGTCAACACCTGCGCGACCAAAATTTGGTGCAGGAGAGTTGCATCGTTTACGTGTAGTTTTATCAAGTCGACAAAGCTGGTTGGTTGGGCTTTATAATTTTGCTATATGAACGCCAATGATCATCTTTCCTGCATTATGGGGGGTGTCGTATTTACGCAGCCTATATCATATCGGCACAACAGAAGCGGCTTCTATGGTGGAGCTGATTTGGCTTGGCGTTGCTGTCGGTAGTCCGCTTTTCGCTTGGTGGTCACAAAAAATAGGTCGACGAATGTTACCACTCAGTATTTCTGCTGTACTTGGTTTAGTGTCTATCTTGTTGATTTTGTTTGTTCCTATGTCGATACATACTATGTATTTCTTAATGTTGCTTTTCGGCTTAGGTGCTTCCGGACAGTCGTTAGCATTTGCAGTCGTTAAAGATAATAATTCGGAAAGCACAATTGGTACTGCCGTCGGTTTTAATAATTTATGCACGGTATTTGGTGGAATTTTCATTTTGCCGCTAGTCGGGCTTTTAATTAAATGGGGCTGGAATGGTCGACTTTTACATGGTATTCCAATTTATACGTTGAGTGAATATCGTCATGCTATGTTGATAATCCCGGCAAGCTTAGTGCTCGCTTTTATTATGAGCCAGTGGTGTATTCGTGAAACACGATGTCAACCAATAAGGGTGGAGCTATGAAGAAATCGTTTACCAGTAAAGGACAAACGTGTTATGCGCTGCTTATTTTAATATTAGCGGTTAGTTTTTATTTATACGAATATTTATTGCAAGTTTCTCCTTCGGTTATGACGGCACCATTAATGAGGGATTTCCAATTAAATGCAGCCATCATTGGGGCTATGGTGGCTTTCTTTTATTATGCTTATTCACCAATGCAATTACCAGGTGGCTTATTATATGACCGCTTAGGCCCACGCAAAGTGATCACTATTTTTATGATGATTTGTGTTTTGGGTGCATACTTATTTGCACATGCGCAGACATATGCGGTAGCGGCCCTCGGACGTTTTTTAATGGGCGTAGGTGGTGCGGTCTCTTTTGTGGGTCCGTTGATTTTAGCCACACGTTGGTTTCCTGCAAAATATTTTGCACCGATTTCAGGTTTGGTACAATTGTTAGGTGCGGTTGGTGCTGTGTTAGGTCAAGTGGTCTTGTCACATTTGGTGCAACAACGCGGTTGGCGTTCAGCCATGATGGATGCGGTTTTTCTCGGTTTAATCCTTGTCGTTTTAGTAGCGCTGATTGTGCGTGATTACCCTAAAGGTACAAAAGTACCGCCGAAGGAGAAGCTCGGTCAAGGTGAATGGCATAATTTAAAAGCTATTTTTGCGAATAAACAAACTTTTATTTTGGCTTTCTATTCGTTCTTTTCTTGGTTTCCAATTACGGTGTTTGCTGCTTTTTGGGGGGTGACTTTCTTGTCGAGTAAGTTTGGAGTGTCAACATCACACGCCGCACAGATGATGGCAGTGGTTTGGCTTGGGGTTGCCGTTGGTAGTCCATTATTTGGCTGGTGGTCAGAAAAAATTGGTCAACGCAATTTTCCACTCAGTTTTGCTGGATTAATTGGTGGAATTGCTGCAGTATTCGTTATCTATTTTTCATTACCAGTATGGTTGGTGTTAATCTTGTTATTTGTACTAGGTGTTGGTACTTCTGGGCAAGCGTTGAGTTTTGCGGTGGTACGGGACATGAATAACAATAATGTAGTGGGCACAGCTATGGGCTTTAATAATGTCGCTGTGGTTGCTGGCGGTGCTTTAGGCCAGCCTTTAGTTGGTTACTTAGTGAATTTAGGGTGGCATGGTCATATTATAAAAGGTGTCCATGTTTACAGTTTAAGTGATTATCAACAGGCGTTAGTGGTGATCCCACTGAGCTTTTTTATGTGTTTTATTTTTGGTAAATTTTTAATTGAAGAAACACATTGCAAACGAATAGGAGAAATAAATGATTGAGTCACATCAAATGACCAAACGGCACATGGCTAAAGCACTAATGATTATTTTATTAGCAACGGCATTTTATTTATTTGAATTTGTGTTACAAACATCACCAGCAGTGATGACTGATGAGCTGATGCGCTCATTTGGCTTAAATGCATTAGGCGTTAGTACGTTAGCGGCATTTTTCTTTTATGGTTATGCACCGATGCAATTACCTGGTGGTTTACTTTATGACCGGTTTGGCCCACGGTTAATTATAACAATAGCGGCCGCAGTTTGTGCTTTAGGTACTTTCATCTTTGCGCACGCGACGACTTATCCTGTCGCCGCTGCAGGGCGCTTGCTAATGGGAGCCGGTGGAGCCTTTTCATTTGTTGGTGTTTTACTGGTCGCTTCTCGTTGGTTTCCTGCAAAATATTTTGCTTTAATTGCCGGTTTATTGCAGTTATTAGGTGCTGCTGCTGCTGTTGTGGGGCAAGTGCCTTTAGCAGCAATTGTGAAGCATATTGGCTGGAGACACACTTTAGGCGGTGTGTTTTATGTTGGGGTAGCGATTGTTATTTTAGTCGCTTTATTTGTTCGTAATTACCCTAAAGGAGTTGAGGCTCCTGAGCGCAAAAAAGTTGGGCATGGTGAACTGTTCAATCTAAAAGCTATTTTCCGAAATCCACAAACTGCGATGATAGCCTTTTATTCTTTCTTCGCTTGGATGCCGATCACCGTTTTTGCCGCTTTATGGGGCATCGATTTTTTAAGTGAAAAATTTAATTTAAGCACGACCGTTGGCGCTGAGTTTATGGCCTTGGTATGGTTAGGTGTGGCTATTGGTAGCCCTTTGTTTGGTTGGTTGTCAGAGAAGATGGGGCACCGCCGTTATCCTTTATATATTACAGGAATGATAGGTTTGGTGGCTTCTATCCTGATTATTTATGTGAACTTGCCTATTTGGATTGCACTAATCGCTTTGTTTTTCTTTGGTATTGGGACCTCTGGTCAAGCATTAAGCTTTGCTGTGGTTAAAGACAATAATAGCCAAGAAACGGTTGGTACGGCTATGGGCTTTAATAATTTTGCAGTTGTCGTTGGTGGTGCTATTTGCCAACCATTCGTTGGATACTTAATTCATAGAGGCTGGGGGGGGCAAATAATGCATGGCATTCATTTTTATGATGTACACGATTTTCAACATGCGTTTATTATGATCCCGATTAGCTTTTTATTGTGCGCTGTCTTTGGACGATTTTTTGTTAAAGAAACGTACTGTCGTTCACAAACACACTAAGCTTCACCAGGCTTTACGACTTCATAATTAGCCTTATGACAATGACAGCTTGGAAGACCACAACTGATTTTGGCAGAGTATTTACTCACAAAAACTTTAATACTAGTTGTGAGTTCCTTTATGTCAGGATTGGTTGGTCGAGTGAAATTGTAGGCACAAGATGTACCCGTTAGACAAAGCCCGATAGCCGGAGCAACGTAAGATAAAGGGCGTGCAATGGCGAAACCTGGTATAAAGGCTGGAATAAAGACAGTGGTGCTCATTATATAAAATGCCCACATCCAGCCTGTGCGACCAACACCCATTTGACCAATTGTATTAATCAGCTTAGCTAGTTTACGGGCAGTTGAAGAATTGACAGTTCCTGTTTTTTCATAGGTTTCCATAACATGCATTACAAGCAAAAAAAGTATCACAGCAGAGGTAATCGAAGCGGATAGTACATGAACTACTTTCGAGTGTCGATAAGATGAGTCTGCTAAGGTTAAGCACATATCAATATGCGCCCACATATAACCTGGGTTACCCTCAATATTGTTGCATACCTTTACACAGTTCGTTAATCTTGCCAAGCATGAATGTGTATAATGGCAACAGTTTATGCATGTGCAATGGCTTTTAGTGGCTTGCTTTTTATTTAACTGACAGTATTCAAGAGAAGTTTGGCATATTTGCGCTAACATACTAAGCCCGCCACTAATGGCTATGGAGCCTGCTACTACGTCAGTGATGCTAGCATTGGTAATTAATTTAAATTGATCGTTAAAAATTTGTAGATTTTTACGTTCTAATATACGTATAAAATCTACCTTAACTCCTGGCCCAACCGCTTCCAAGAAGGCATTGATCCAACTATAACAGAACCAATGCGCACCAATATTGCCCATAGAAGGTTCAACTAAATTTTCAAGACCATTGCAAACGGTCTGTAAACATTTCGCTTCATCTTGTTGGTTCCGGCCCTCAGAGCTAGGTGAATGACTTGCTGTTGTACCTGGACTGGTTCCAGTTGGCTGCGTTATTATTAATGGAGCTTCTTCTCTGTGCACTTAATTTCCTTGGTAGCATTAGTCTAATTTTTTATATTATTAAAATAGTACATTTGAATGGGAGTTGCACTTATTATTTATTTGAAAAGTGATGACTGGATTGAAGATAGCATTTATTGATTACCGATGCTTAGCATCAAATATGAAACTACACTTGAAGCAGAGCAATATGCTCATAAAAAAACCAGCTGGGTAGCTGGTTTTCACTTGGGTGTCTTGTACCTCTGAATAACAGAGATTCTGTTATAAAGCTTTGATCTTAGCGTTTAAGCGGTGCTTATGACGCGCTGCTTTGTTCTTGTGAATCAAACCCTTAGAAACCATTTTATCGAGGATAGAGGTTGCTGTTTTGAAAACTTCATTAGCGGCTTCTTTTTGGCCGGCTTCAATAGCAGCAAGGACTTTTTTCATGTAAGTACGCATCATTGAGCGTTCTGAGGCATTGTGTTGACGATGCTTTTCGTTTTGTCTAGCGCGTTTCTTAGATTGTGCTGTATTAGCCACTAATTATCTCCGTTACAGATATAAAATTTGGACGCGAATAATGCCGGTTTTTGAGGGGAATGTCAATGGGTGGACGGGGTTATTTTTGGGAGCTTAAATCCTAATTTATCAGCGCTAAATCCTGTATAATCCCTGACATGGCCAAAAAACTACTTCGCTCAACCTCAATCTTTTCCGGCATGACCTTTATTTCCCGTATTCTCGGTTTTGTACGTGATATGACGGTTGCTCATATTTTTGGTGCAACAGGCATGACTGACGCCTTCTTTGTTGCTTTTAAAATCCCCAATTTCATGCGTCGCTTATTTGCTGAAGGAGCATTTTCACAAGCATTTGTGCCGGTATTGGCCGAATATAAAGAACAGCGTGCTCGTGAAGAGTTGCAGGCCTTTGTTAACCATACTGCAGGTACTTTAGCGGGTATCTTATTTGTGATCACTATTATTGGTGTTATTGCAGCACCGATATTAATTATGCTGTTCTCACCTGGATTTCCACACGACGGCTCGCGCTTTGAACTTGCCTCTTATATGCTACGCATTACGTTTCCTTATTTGTTCTTTATTTCATTAACAGCTTTTGCTGGTGGGATTTTAAATACGCATAATCGTTTTGCAGGTCCTGCTTTTACCCCCGTTTTCTTAAACATAGCCATGATAACGGCTGCGATTTGGCTAGCGCCTCATTTAGCTGAGCCGATCACTGCTTTAGCTTGGGGTGTACTTGCTGGTGGTGTGATTCAATTATTATTCCAGTATCCTTTTTTACGTCACATTCGTTTGGTGCCTAAGTTCAAATGGCGTTGGCGTGATACTGGAGTGCAGCGCGTTTTAAAGCTGATGATCCCCGCGATTTTTGGTGTGTCGGTGATACAAATTGGTTTGTTGATTGATACGATGTTCGCTTCATTTTTGCCTGAGGGTAGTATTTCTTGGCTTTATAACTCGGAACGTTTAATGATGTTTCCATTAGGTGTATTTGGCGTTGCGATATCGACTGTAGTACTGCCACATTTATCTAAGAAATTTGCGCAAAAATCAGAGCAAGAATATTCGGATACGGTCAATTGGGCAGTGCAAACTGTATTGTTGCTGGGAGTACCCGCTGCAATTGGTTTGGTGATGTTGTCAGGTCCTTTATTAACCTCATTATTTAATTATGGTAAGTTCAATCAGTTCGACGTGATCATGTCGCGTCAATCGTTAATTGCTTATACTTGTGGTGTGCCGTTTATGATGTTGGTTAAAGTGCTAGCCTCTGGTTTTTATGCGCGACAGAATATTAAAACACCGGTGAAAATTGCAGTAGTTGCTTTAGTGGTTAATATAGCGTTAAATTTTGTGTTAGTTGGTCCGCTCAAGCATGCTGGCTTAGCGCTAGCATCTTCTTTAGCTGCAGTAACTAATTCAAGTTTGTTATTTTTCTTTTTATTGCGTCAAAAAATATTTCGTTTGCGGGCATCGTGGTGTCTGTTTTTATTACGCTTAGTGATAGCCGGTGTGACGATGGCGGCTGTATTGTATTATTTTAGGGTCTCACAAACTCAATGGTTTATTTGGCATTGGCAACATCGGTTTGCTCAATTATTACTAGAGGTTTTGGGTGCCGCTTTTGTTTATGGTGCGGTTTTATTTATTCTGGGTTTTCGTTTAAGGCGCAAAAACTAATGCGGTTAATTAGAGATGTAACATCAGTTAAGCAACCTATGGCCGCTACAATTGGTAATTTTGATGGGGTACATTTTGGACATCAAGCGATTTTAGCTAACTTATGCAGCACGGCGAAACAATTAAACCTACCTAGTATGCTGATTATTTTTGAGCCAACTCCGCAGGAATATTTTTTACAAGACAATGCGCCTGCACGTTTATCTTCGTTACGTGAAAAGCTGCGTTTGCTCCAACAAACTGACATCGATTATGTAATGGTGCTAAATTTTACAGCTGCTTTAGCTAATATGTCAGCTGAAAAATTTGTAACAGAAATTTTGCAGCAGCAGTTGCAAGTGCAATATTTATTAATAGGTGATGATTTTCATTTTGGCAAAAATCGTTTGGGTGATTTTGCCTTGTTGCAAGCCATGCAAAATGAACAATTCCAAGTGATGAATATGCCAACTAAGCGCAGCAAAGATGAACGCATTAGCAGCACCCGTATTCGTAATGTGATTGGAAGTGGTGATTTAGAGCAAGCAATTCCATTGTTAGGTCGGACGTATAGCATGTTGGGCAAAGTGATTCATGGTGATAAGCGTGGCCGCACAATTGGTTTTCCAACTGCAAATGTATTGCTAAAGCGTCATCGCTCACCAGTACTAGGTGTGTATGCGGTGAAAGTGTATGGTATTGATAATAAAATATTGCATGGTGTGGCTAATGTTGGGAATCGCCCGACAGTTGGTGGCACGCGTAGTTTATTAGAGATCCATTTGTTTAATTTTTCTGATGATATTTATGGGCAGAATATTCAAATAGAATTTTGTCATAAGTTACGCGATGAAAAGCGCTTTGATTCTTTTGATGAATTAAAAAATCAGATTTGGCATGATGCGGATCAAGCGAAACAATTTTTTGGTGTCCAATATGAAGACTGAAACCGGCTTATGCATGGTTACTAA
This sequence comes from Gammaproteobacteria bacterium, assembly GCA_034110705.1. Lineage (GTDB taxonomy): Bacteria > Pseudomonadota > Gammaproteobacteria > JABDGN01 > JABDGN01 > JAWUVP01. The sequence continues at coordinate 18,412 of JAWUYR010000009.1, forward strand.
TTTTCTTTGGCCATTGCCTCTGAACGGATAACCGCCGCTTGCATTGCTTTTTGTAAGCTCTCGGCAAAACTATTTTCACGCAATGCTTCTAGTGTAGCAAAGGTCGAGCCACCTGGTGATGTGATTTGCTCGCGTAGTGTTTGATAATCATCTTGATTTTGTTTGGCTAACTCAGCTGCCCCTAATACGGTTTGTGTGCAAAATTGACTGGCGATCTTAGGCTCTAATCCCATTGCTACCGCTTCTTGTTGCATGACTTGCATCATCTGTAGATAGTAGGCTGCACCAGACCCCGAAAGGGCAGCGACACTGTTGATTAAACTTTCTTTTTTTAACCAAGCAGAAATGCCGATGCTATTAAATATATGATTGACTCGTTCACGCTGTTGTTGGTTAAGTTCACTGCTGCAAAATAAGCCAGTGGCCCCAAGGCCAAGTGCGGAACCGGTATTGGGCATAGCACGAACAATGGGGCCGGAGTAATTGAGCCAGCTTCCGATAGCGTCGGCACTGATACCTGCAGCAACAGAAACAATAATCGGTTTTTGAATAGATGGACTCAGTGCTTGGCATACAGCCTCAAGTTGATTGGGTTTTACTGCCAGCACGATTAAATCGGCGATTTCAGCCGCTTCATTATTGTCAGTAGTCGTGTGCAGGCCTTGCAGATTAAATGATTCTAATTTCTTTTGGCTACGGTTAGCGATACATAAATTTTCTTTGGGGAAAGCTTGTTTGAGCAGGCCATGAATGATGGCGTCAGCCATGTTGCCAGCGCCAATGAAACTGATTTTAGGATAAGACATTGAGATTCCTTTTTGATGCTATCTGGGATTATATCAGAATTGAGTCGGGGCAAAGAAAGATCGTCATTGAGTTGTCGCTTTATGTTATAAAATAGCGCTGCCCCTCAAATTTTGGTATATTCACTGTCTTTATCAGCAAAGTAATAGAAGCAAAATGACCGACTATAAAAACACTCTAAATCTCCCGAAAACCGGTTTTCCTATGAAGGCCAATTTAGCTCAACGTGAACCTGAAATGTTAAAAGGCTGGTATGCCGATGATTTGTATGCCGAGCGTCAAGCACTGCGTGCTGGAGCTGAAAAATATATTTTGCATGATGGACCTCCTTATGCCAACGGTAATATTCATATCGGGCATGCGGTGAATAAAACACTGAAAGATATTATTTGTCGGGCACAGTTCTTAAATGGTTTTGCTACACCTTACGTACCGGGTTGGGATTGTCATGGCCTACCTATTGAAGTTAATGTCGAGAAAAAAATTGGTAAGCCAGGTGCGAAAGTAACCGCGAAAGAATTTCGTCAAGCCTGTCGTGATTACGCCGCTAAGCAAGTCGATGGTCAGCGTGAAGATTTTAAACGTTTGGGTGTGTTAGGTGAGTGGAATAACCCTTATTTAACCATGAATTTCAATTACGAAGCCGCGGTAGTGCGAGGTTTAAAAAGCATTATTCATAAAGGTTATTTAAAGCAAGGCTTCCGCCCGATTCATTGGTGCTTTGCTTGTCAGTCTTCTTTGGCCGATGCCGAAGTAGAGTATAAAGATAAAACATCCCCTTCGATTGATGTTAAGTTTTCTGTTGTGAATGAAGATGATTTTTTAAGCACGTTTACTGAGAAAGAATTAGGCCATGGTGATATTTCAATTGTTATTTGGACAACGACACCTTGGACGTTGCCGGCTAACTACGCTGTCGCTTTAAATCCTGAATTCGATTACGCATTGGTACAAGTTGGCGATGAACGTTTGGTATTTGCGCATGAAATGTTAGAGCGTAATATGGAGCGCTATGGCATTGAGCACTATCAAGTTTTGGCTGTTGCCAAAGGTGATAAATTTGAGCGTCAATTATTACAGCATCCTTTTTTAGACAGACATTCACTGATTATTTTATGTGAGCATGTGACTACTGATGCAGGTACTGGCGCGGTACATACTGCACCGGCACATGGTGAAGATGATTTCCGTGTTGGTAAAAAATATGATTTACCGATTGATAGTCCTGTTGGTGCGGGCGGTGTCTTTGCTGAAGATTTGCCCTTTTTTGGTGGGCAGTTTGTTTATAAAGCTAACTCAAATATTATTGAGCTGTTGCAAGAAAAAAACAAATTGGTTTTTGCCACTGAATTGCAACACAGTTATCCGCATTGCTGGCGGCATAAAACACCCGTGAGCTTTCGTGCGACACCACAATGGTTTGTTAGCATGGATAACTTAGCTAAAGATGCTTTGCAAAAGTTACCAGAAATTAACTGGCAACCAGAGTGGGGCGAGCAACGCATGTTCAATATGCTTGATGGTCGACCGGATTGGTGTATCTCACGTCAGCGTGCTTGGGGTGTGCCCATTCCTGTCTTTATTCATAAGCAAACAAATGAATTACATCCTGATACTGAAAACCTCATGGAAAAAGTCGCTGAGCTGATTGAAGAGCAAGGTATTGAGGCTTGGTTTGAGGTCGATAATGCGAGCTTGTTAGGTAATGAAGCTGATGATTATATTAAAGGCACTGATGTTTTAGATGTTTGGTTTGATGCAGGATGTTCTCATTTTGCTGTATTGTCAGAACGTCCAGAGCTGCAGTTTCCAGCGCAAGTATATCTAGAAGGCTCAGATCAATATCGTGGTTGGTTTCAAACATCCTTACTAACCAGCATCGCCATTCATGGTGTATCACCGTATCAAAATTTAGTGACACATGGTTTTGCCGTAGATGGTAAAGGTCATAAAATGTCGAAGTCTATCGGGAACACGATTGCACCAGAGAAAATTGTGAAACAATATGGTGCCGATGTTTTGCGTTTATGGATTGCTGCTACTGACTTTAGTGGTGAGATGGCTATCTCAGACGAAATTTTGAAACGTAATGCTGATACTTATCGTCGTATTCGTAATACAGCACGATTTTTATTGTCGAACATTAATGACTTTAACCCGACAACTGATTTAGTCGCTGCAGAAGATATGGTAGCGTTAGACCGTTGGGTTGTTGCGCGGGCACAACAGTTACAAGATGAGCTTGTTGCTGATTATAATAAATTTAATTTTCATCAAATGTTGCAAAAAATTCATCATTTTTGCTCGATAGAATTAGGCAGTTTTTACCTAGATATTATTAAAGACCGACAATACACTTGCCAAACTAATGGATTGGCACGTCATAGTGCACAAACGGCGATGTATCATCTTATTGAAGCGCTAGTGCGTTGGATAGCACCGGTACTTTGCTTTACCGCTGATGAAATTTGGCAGTTTATTCCAGGTGAACGTAGTCGTTCAGTACATTTGGAAAAATGGTATACCGGTTTAGATGTTACTTGTGCACAAGGTTTGGCTGATGATTATTGGCAACAAGTAATGGCTATTCGTGATGATGTGAATAAAGTAATTGAAGCCGAACGTAAAAATGGTTTAATTGGTTCAGCATTAGAAGCAGAGGTGGATGTTACATTAGAGAGCTCACAAGCTGAATTATTAGAGCGACTAGGTGATGAGCTGCGCTTTGTACTGATCACTTCAGCAGCAAAAATTACGAAAGGTGATGCTTTGTCGGTTGATGTTAAAAGATCAGCTTATACAAAATGTGAACGTTGTTGGCATCGTCGTGAAGATGTGAATACGAATAGTGAGTACCCGGAAATTTGTGGGCGATGCGCCGATAACATTGCGGGGCATGGAGAAGTGCGCCGTTTTGCGTGAGATAAGAGTTTTATTCTTTCTTGAATCCTAAATAAGAGAAAAAACATGAATGTAAAAAATTTGAATTGGCTTTGGCTCAGTGTTGTTATCATCGCGGCTGATCAATTTACAAAACACTTAATTAAACAAAATATGGTTTATGGAACGGGTGAATACATCACTTCATTTTTTAACGTAGTACACGCGCGTAATTATGGTGCTGGCTTTAGTTTTCTAGATAACCCAGGTGGTTATCAACGCTGGATCTTTTCTTTAATTTCTTTAGCAGTTAGTGTGGTGCTAATTGTTTGGTTAAGTAAATTGCGCAAAGATTTAGTTTGGCGCAAGCTTGCCTTAGCTTGTATTATCGGTGGTGCTTTGGGTAATTTGTATGGGCGCTTCTTTAAAGGTTACGTCGTCGATTTTTTAGCTTTTCACATTGGCAATTATCATTGGCCAGCATTTAATATTGCTGACAGTGCTGTGTGTATTGGTGCCTTCATTTTAATTGTTGGTATGATCTGGGGTAAAAAATGAAATTATTATTAGCCAATCCTCGTGGATTTTGTGCCGGTGTCGATCGTGCTATTGAAATTGTCGAGCGTGCACTAGAAACGCTAGGTGCTCCCATTTATGTTAAACATGAAGTAGTGCATAATAAATTTGTTGTCGATGACTTGCGTGAACGTGGTGCGGTATTTATTGAAGATTTGACCGATGTGCCAGTAGGGGCTACGTTAATTTTTAGTGCGCATGGTGTGTCCCAGGCTGTAAAAGGTGAAGCGAAAGAACGAGGCTTTAAAATTTTCGACGCAACCTGTCCTCTGGTCAACAAAGTACATATGGAAGTAACGCATTACAGCCAAAAAGGTATGGAGTGTATTTTGATAGGGCATGCAGGTCATCCTGAGGTAGAAGGGACTATGGGCCAGTACGATAATGCAGCCGGTGGTATTTATTTAGTAGAGAATGTTGCTGATGTAAACGTATTAACGGTTAAAGATCCAAAAAAGTTATCGTATATTACGCAAACAACCTTATCGGTTGATGATACGAGTAAAGTGATTGATGCTTTAAAGCAAAGATTTCCTGAGATTCATGGGCCACGCAAAGATGATATTTGCTATGCCACACAAAACCGCCAAGATACGGTAAAAACATTAGCTCAACAATCCGATGTGGTATTGGTTGTTGGCTCAGAAACCAGCTCAAACTCAAATCGTTTGCGTGAGTTGGCCGAGCGGATGGGTTGCAAGGCTTATCTAATTGATGGTGCGCAATACATGGAGAGAGAATGGTTTAATGATGACTCTATTGTTGGTGTTACCGCAGGAGCATCTGCTCCAGAAGTTTTGGTGACAGAGGTTGTGCAACAATTAAAAAAATGGGGGGTAACCTGTGACAAAGAGTTGTCTGGAGTAGAAGAAACCATCACTTTTGCTTTGCCCAAAGACTTACGTTAACCAGCAATCACTATATTTACTTGTACCGGTAATATCTTCTTCACCTAATTGATCGAGTGTTAGTGTGCCACATTTTTCATCGCGACCATTTTTGGGGATAGCGGCAAGCTGGTAACTCTGCTCGGTTAATTCACGTATTTTAAAATTGTAATAGTCATTCTTGATGGTTTGCTTATGGCTTATTGTACCAATGCTCGCCCCGGTATAGCTTTGATTTTGGGCGTGATATTGTTCTATGTCTTTAGCCAGTATATAGAGCGCTTGTTGTGCTTCAACTCGGTGTGTTTTCGTAAGGTAGCTTGAATAGCTAGGATAGGCAATGCCGAGCAAGAGGCCAAGAATCGCCACAGTGACCATTAATTCGATCAACGTGACACCCGTGTCTTTTTTAAATTTAAATGAATTCATAATGAATGCAAATTATACGGGCGCTGTGATTATTGTCAAGCCTTATGATTGCATTTTTAAAATTCTCATGTACTATCCGATTTTGCTCTATGGAGATGGACATGGACTTAGAAAAAAATAAAGATCGCCCCTTTTTACATGGTTTTAAAGCCTGCACACTGATTGCCTTAGCAGGTTTTATTTTTGGCGCCGCTTTTGGTAGTTTGGCACATGTGAAAGGCTTAACCTTTATTCATTCTGCCGTTATGAGTGCCTTTATTTATGCTGGTGCTGCACAAATGGTTGCTTTAACCATGTGGAATGCAAATGATTTACCCACCTTCGCTTTAGTCATTACTTCATTTGTCATTTGTTTACGCTTTTCTTTAATGGGTATTACTTTACGCCCACATTTGCAAGGTGCCCCTAAATGGAAAGTCTACTTAAGCTTATTAATTTTAGTTGATGAAAGTTGGGCACTTGCTTTAATTCAGCGTCGTAAAGAAGTGCTAGATGCAAATTATATGCTGGCATTTTTATTTGGTGCTAGTCTAGCTTTTTACTTAGCTTTTCAAATTGGTACTTGGGCTGGTTTTACTTTAGGTTATTGGATACATAATCCAAAAGTACTTGGCATTGATTTTGCTTTTACGGCGATATTTTTATCGTTATTAATTGGTATGTGGCGTGGTCGAGGTGATATTGTGCCTTGGTTCGTCGCTGGTGGCATGGCTCTGTTGAGTTCAGTACTTATTCCAGGCGATTGGTATATCATTATCGGCGCATTGACAGGTAGTTTAGTGGGGGCATGGCGTGCAATACTCTATGCCATGCTTGCCGGGATTATTATTGCTGCGCTCGGGCACGCTATTTTTTACAAATTATGGCATCTCTGCCATAATATCTGTCTTACTTTAATGCGAGCCTACTAAGAATGAAAAAATACAATATTGCCGTGGTCGGTGCTACTGGTGCAGTGGGGCAAACCATATTATCTATTCTTGAAGAGCGACAATTTCCAATCAAGGATCTATATCCACTCGCCAGCAAACGCTCAGCTGGTAAAAAAGTGCAATACTGCAATCAAGAATACACGATTCAAGATTTAGCACAGTTTGATTTTACACAAGTGGATATCGCTTTGTTTTCAGCAGGTGGTAATGTTTCTGCTGAGTTTGCACCAATAGCCGCCGCCGCCGGTTGTGTGGTGATTGACAATACTTCACATTTTCGTCGTGATGATGACATTCCATTAGTTGTGCCAGAGGTGAACCCAGAAGCGATTGCTGATTATAAAAATCGGAATATAATCGCCAACCCAAATTGCTCCACTATCCAAATGGTCGTCGCCTTGAAGCCCATTTACGACGCTGTAGGAATTGAGCGAATTAATGTGTGCACCTATCAAGCTGTTGCTGGCAGCGGTATGTCTGCAATTTTAGAATTACAGCAGCAAGTTAAGCAGTGGGCCAATGGTGAAGAAGTCACCGCAGAAGTTTACCCAAAACAAATTGCTTTTAACGTCTTGCCACATATTGATGTATTCCAAGATAATGGTTACACCAGAGAAGAAATGAAAATGGTTTGGGAGACGCAAAAAATTTTTAATGATCCCAATATTAGAGTGAACCCAACCGCTGTGCGAGTGCCTGTCGTGTATGGACACTCTGAAGCTGTACATATTGAAACAACAAAACCAATTAGTAGTGAGCAAGCTAAACAGCTATTAAGTGCAGCACCTGGCGTCGAAGTGCTCGACAATGATTACCCCACCGCATTAACCCATGGTACTGGAACTGATCCTGTATATGTCGGCCGCATTCGCCAAGATATCTCCCCCCCCAATGGTTTGAATATGTGGGTAGTGGCTGATAATGTGCGAAAAGGAGCAGCTTTAAACGCAGTTCAAATAGCAGAGGTTCTGTTAGCTAAATATTTATAAACGAATAAGGATGGTCAATTTTTTATGAATGCATTACGTCACTTTACATTAGATTCCATCGGCGAGTTTTTGCAGCAATATGCTGAAAAGAGTAGCAGTGTTTATTGGCTAAGTAGTCCTGATTTCGATCGTATTGTTTATGTCAGTCCTGCTTACGAGAGTATTTGGGGTAGAAAACCTGAAGAGTTATATGAGAACCCAGCAAGTTGGTTAGATGCTTTAGTTTTAGAGCCAGGTGAAGTTTATAATCCTATTGCTAATATGGCAAAGGAAATTGGTCGGGAAGGTGGGCATGCTAGGTTGGATGAAACTTATCGGATCTGGAGGCCAGATGGGGTCATACGATGGATACTTGATCAAGGATTCCCTGTCTATGATAATAATGGTAACTGTTGTGGTGTTACTGGAGTCGCAACTGACATTACTCATGTTAAAGAGGCGCAGCGTGCTTTAGAGATAGCCAAAAAAACGGGCTGAAGATGCTAATCGATCAAAGACAGAATTCCTTACTAAAATAACACACGAGTTACGTACCCCTCTTAATGGTATTTTGGGTAATATTGATTTGTTAGATATAGCAGATCATTTTACAGTAGATGAAAAAGATAAAATCACAACGATTAAATCTTCCGGGGCACATTTATTAGATTTAATTAATGATTTACTCGATGTTTCATCTATTGATAGTAAGCATTTAAATCTCGAAAAAAGAACGTTCGATTTATTTGAGGTATTGGAGGACTGTTATAAGCAATGTCGAGGACTAGTAAAGAATAAAAGTTTAGATTTTATTTTGGACTGTCAAGATGAAGCGCAGAAATTAGTTGGGGATCAACGACGCATAAAACAAGTCATTATCAATTTAGTTAGTAACGCGATTAAATTTATTCCTGCAGGTTATATTAAATTAAAGCAACATATAAAAACAGTTGCCAATAATTTTTGTTATTTTGAAATAGTAGTAGAAGATTCTGGTATTGGCATTCCAAATGATAAAAAAGAATTTGTCTTCGAGAAATTTAATCAGGTTGACAGTAGTTTAACTCGCGAGAATGATGGTATAGGTCTTGGTCTATCTATTGTACGAGAAATTATTGAGGAAATGGGCGGGAATGTAACATTAAAGAGTAAGTTAAAACATGGTACTACTTTTACGATTAATCTCTCTTTACCTATTGCCATTAATCAAACTAAGATTAATACTTTTGATTATTCAGGCTGTAGAATACTTTTAATTGAAGATAATTTAGTTAATATGAAAGTAGCTACTACCATGTTAGAGCGAATAAATTGTGTTGTTGATGTCGCAGAAAATGGTAAGGAAGCCTTAGAGAAGTTTGAAAATCATGAGTACGATATTATTTTAACTGATATTAGCTTACCTGATATTGATGGATGTGAAGTGACGGAAAGAATGCGCAAGCAGAATAAAAGCATACCAATTATTGCGATTACGGCTCATAAAAATCCTGAGATAAAGCGCAAAGCTTTTGAGTCAGGGGTAGATGATATTTTAAATAAACCGCTGACTCAAGACATACTGTATGAAAAGTTATTTTCTTGGTATAAACACTCAAGCAGTGTTAGATAAATTAAGATCTGGCTCAATAAATTGTTCACGGCTAATTTCAGTATTGATGGCTATAGCTTCACGCAATCCAGACTCAATAGCGACTTCAACCCAACCATGCTCGAAAGAAGTATGATCACCTGAAAAATGAATACGTCCTTCAGCCTTAACAATATCTTGATATAGGGTCGACATTTGTCCCGGGGCAAAAATGGAAAAAGCTCCACCAGTAAATAATTTCGGATCATTCCAAGAAATTGAAGCGCCTATTTCAAATTGCTCTTTAATTTCTGGAAATATTTTACTGGTGTAATGAATCGCTTGTTTGATACGCTCATTGGGAGAGAGTGATTCCCACATGCGTGATTCTTTTTCCCAGGTGTAACTAGCGATCATAATGCCACGGTTACTATTCTGATGTTGTTCCGGAAAGTATAAGCTTCGTATGGGCAGATCGGTTAAGGTCAAGCCTGTAGTACGATTTTTATTATTTTCCCAAAAGCGAGTTTTGGTTTGTAAAAAAATCTTTGTAGAAGAAAAATAATGTAATTCATTTATAGCGTGCTGTTTACCAGAAGAGAGTTCTGGTTCAAAATCGATAAAACGAGTCATGGGATAGGGGGCCGTGCAAATAATATAATCTGCTGAAATTCTTTTTCGACCAGATTCATTTTCATATTCGACAATTAGATTTTCATTTTTTTGTATAAATTTTTTAACGTTGGCATTGAAGATAATTCGATCGTTTAATTTGTCGCGTGGTTGTTCATGAGGGAAATGATGACTTAGTAGAGCTTCAATTAGTTGGTCGGATCCACCCATAATGCCAAATTGGTTTATATCATTTTTAACCAAGAACAACCGAAAAATTTCTAAAAAGCTGCAATTCATAATGGAGGCATAGCCTCCTAAGCCAAGCCCTAGTTTGCCAAATAAATTAATTTCTTTTTCAGTCCACTGGGCTGAAAGTAAAAAACTACGCAAAGAAAACTCATTATATTTTTCAACTAATTCTGGCCAGACATTTTTGTCTTTTTTCATTTCAGTTTGGTAATAGTCTTCTAGAGGCTGCACGGTATTACGCCATTTTTGCATAACAACAACAGCCGGGTGTGATTTACTTTGCATGACCATACCTATGCGATGCTTCTTGTTCTTCATAAAGAAAAAACCACTGGCGTCGTAATTTGGATGCTCTTCTGTCTTAATATTGAATTCAGTTAAGTAGCGGCGCAATAAGCGATGATGAGCAGGATAACGCATAGAGCCTGCTTCACCATAGAGTCCATGAGTAAAAGGTTCCCTCAATGCATACATTCGCCCTCCAGCACGATGGCTGGCTTCTAAAATAGTTACCTCATGCCCGGCTTTGCCTAATTCATAGGCAGCAGTAAGCCCGGAAATACCTGCACCAATAATAACAACATGAGCTTTTTGATGGGTGCGCGGTAAGCCCTGATTAATAACATCAAGATATTCACGTTGATCCTGCTTAGCAAGATGCGGATGCGTTAATGGGGTACTTCTAGGCATTTAATAGTCTCACAGTTGCTTATGGGTCCTTCCTTATTATTATTCATCCTTGAGAGATTCATCTTCTATGATTAATTATAGATGGAGCCGGCCATTTTACAAGGAAGGATTACCCTATAGTCTTGTGCGACAATTCTTAACTATCAGTAAAGCAAATAGATACAGAGGATAGCGACAATCAAAAGTGTACAAATTTGTTAAAGTTAGTGCAAACCGGCCCATCTAATGCATAAACAAATTAAAATAATTATTGCTAAATTTTAAATCTAGTCCATAATAAAAAAGTCCTTTTCAAAAGATGATAGTAAAAATTAAAACTAGGAGCAATTAAAAATGGCAATATTCTTGAAAATCGATGGTGTTAAAGGCAATGTCTCAGTGTCCGAATTTAAAGACTGGATCAATATTAATGAACTTGAATTTGGCGGTGTTTCCAATTCATCT
>JAWUYR010000010.1:0-34778 GCA_034110705.1 Gammaproteobacteria bacterium
GTGGTTGTGCAAGTGGCGAAGTTAACAACTATAGAGAAAAATATTATTCACGCTGGCATGAGCGCGCAAATCAAAATTGCGTTAAGTCAGGGTAAGAAAATTAAGATCTCACTTAAGGCGGTAACGATTAAAAAAGGTGTATCTTCGGTGATGCTGATGAAAAATGGTAAAGCCACGTTAATTACCGTGCAAACGGGTAACACAAGTTTAAATCAAGTAGAAATTTTAACGGGCTTAAATGCCGGAGATGAAATTGTCCTCTCTAATTGATTTACAAAACATTAGTAAGATTTATACTGTTGGCGACCAGGAAGTCACGGCTTTAAATGGTGTGGATTTAAAAATTGAAGCGGGTGAGTTACTTTCGATAGTGGGGCCATCAGGTGCGGGTAAGTCAACCTTGATGGACATTATTGGTTTACTCGATACGCCAACACTAGGTACAGTTTTATTTAATGGGCAAGATATTTCGACGGTGAATGATGATCAACGTTCTGAGATGCGTAATCAGGAAATTGGTTTTGCTTTTCAATCTTTTTTCTTGCTGCCTGAATTAACAGCTCTGCAAAATGTGTCGCTACCTTTAACCTATCGGAAAATGTCTGCGAAAGCGATTAAAGAACAAGCGGCCGTTATGTTAACCCAAGTTGGTCTTGGTGATAGAATGCATCACAAGCCTTCAGAGCTTTCTGGTGGGCAACAACAGCGGGTGGCGATTGCCAGAGCTTTAGTCACAACACCTAAAATATTATTAGCCGACGAGCCTACCGGCGCACTAGATTCAAAAACCAGTGCGGATATTATTGATCTATTACGTGACCTCAATCAAAAAAATAATGTTACGGTTATCATTGTTACGCACGATGATGACATCGCCGCTGAATGTCCACGGCACATTCATATTAAAGATGGAAAAATCACTGACTCGCAAATAGGTGCCGAATGAGAATAGGTGAAAGTTTTCGTGCTGCGGTGTTTAATATTTGGGGAGCAAAGCTCCGCTCATTCCTGGCTGTGTTAGGTATTTTAATTGGCACGGCTTCTGTAGTGGCATTAGTGATGAGCGGCCAGTTAGCCACCCGGCATGCTTTGGAACAGTTTCGTTCTTTGGGCACAAACTTATTGTCGATTAGTGTTTATCAACAAAATCAAGAAAAACACGTTTCTACTGGTGTTAAGCTGAGTCATTTAACGTTGCAACAAGCAAATAATAGTGTTGAGGCCGATTCGCGTATTCAAGTTGCTGCACCATACACCATGAATTATTCTCCTGTTTATTATAACGATCAAAATTTAACTGCCAGTGTCATTGGGGCAACGAGTGCTTTGGCACAAGTGATTAAAATCAATTTGCAACAAGGTCGTTTTGTTTCTATGCTCGATCGTAATCAACATTTTGCTGTGATTGGTAACATCGTGTTGCAAAATTTGCAGAAGTTAGGTTTAAAATACCCAATAGGTAAGCAAATTATTATTGGAAAAGATGTATTTACTATTATTGGTGAAGCAAAACAGTGGCCACAAAATAATTTCTTTGAGCAAGATATTAATAACTCAATTATTATTCCGATTAATACCTCACTAAACATGAGTCGTTATGCGAAAATTCAAAATATTGTGTATCGCATTCAGCAAAACAGTGATATCGGTGCTATTAAAAAAAGTCTATTAGATTATACCAATCGTTATGTTAGTGAAGGGGAGGTGTTTGTGCGTAGCCCTGAGCAAATTATTCAAAGCATGAAGAAGCAACAAAATACTTTTACGGTTTTGCTTGGGGTTATTGGAGGCATTTCATTATTGGTTGGTGGTATCGGGGTTATGAATATTATGTTGGTATCTGTGGTTGAGCGCCGTCGTGAAATTGGCATTCGTCGTGCGGTTGGTGCCAAACAAAGTAGTATTCGTTGGTTATTTTTAGCTGAGTCAGTCACGCTGTCATTATTTGGTGGTATTGTTGGGGTTGTTTTGGGTATTTTGATTTCATTTGTGATTGCTAAATTTTTCCATTGGGGTTTTTACTTCTTTGCCGCGCCGGCTATTATTGGTTTTGCGGTGTCGGTTTTTGTTGGGATCTTTTTTGGTTATTATCCAGCTTATCGTGCTTCTAAGTTGGACCCGATATTATTGTTGCGTAGTGAATAAATACTTTCGATTAGCAACATTCACCACGTACACATTCGTCGTCGGCATCACTTTCTACTTGAATAGTACTATGTTTAATTGAGAACTTATGTTCTAGAGTGTGGTGTATTTCGGCAAGTAATTCGTTGTTTATCTTGTTGTCTGGCATGACTAGGTGTGCGGTTAAGGCGGTTTCTTTGGTGCTTAAACCCCAAATGTGCAAATCATGCACGGTGCGAACGTAAGGAATGTTGGCTAAGTATTCTTGTATGGCATCGCGATTTATATTGGCAGGAACAGCATCTAAAATTAAATCGACGGACTGACGTAATAGTTTCCATGTGCCTAGTAAAATAAAGAGAGCAACTAAAATGCCAACAATCGGATCTAAGAAATGCCAATGTGTGAAGTAAATAACAATACCGGTTAATACCACACCAAAAGAAACTAAAGCATCGTAGGCCAAATGCATAAAAGCGGCTTTGATATTTAAATCGTCTTGGCCCTTCATGAATAATAAAGCGGTGCCACCATTAATGAATATGCCAATTAATGCAATCACGATGACGATTTTCTCATTGACCATCGTTGGTTCAATCAGTTTATGCACTGATTCATAAAAAATGCCGACCACGGCAATAATCAATAAAAGCGCGTTGGTTAAAGCGGCTAATATAGTAGTGCGTTTAAAACCATAACTGTATTTGTCAGTCGCTTTCTTGGCTAAAAGCCACATAGCGCCCCAAGAGAGCAGCAAACCGACAACATCACCTAAATTATGTCCTGGATCGGCCAGCAAGCTCATAGAGTGGGCGATAAGCGCGTAAATAGCCTCGATAATGGTAAAAGCTAAGTTCAAGCCAATCGCTAACGCAAACGCGAGAGTAAATGTTGTGGGAGCTTCGTGATGGTGGCCATGACTGTGTGAATGATTATGATTATGTGCCATGGGGGGATGATAACAAAAACTTGCAATTTAAGCCAAATTACGTTCAAATCTACTTTTATCAATTAAGACATACGAGGCTAATAATGAGTGAAGTAGACAATAATAATGAAGAGCATGCGGCGGCAACATTTACTGATGCAAACTTTGACAGCGATGTCATTAATTCAAGAACACCGGTTCTAGTTGATTTTTGGGCACCTTGGTGTGGTCCTTGTAAACAAGTTGGCCCAGTTGTTGAAAAACTTGCTGCTGATTCAAATTACGCAAGTAAAATCGTTATTGGTAAAATCGATGTTGATGTTAATTCAGAAACCCCCAAAAAATACGGTGTTCGTGGTATCCCAACATTGTTAATTTTTAAAGATGGTGAAGTTGTTGGCACAAAAGTTGGCGCGATGGATGAAAGTGAAATGAAGGCATTTATTGAAGCTAACATTTAAAACTTTCTGCAGATGGTGGCATTATTAATGTCACCATATTGTAAAGTTTATTTTAGCGTCTTTAGACTAAAAAACCTTATTCTTCTTCATGGCTTTACTACTAAGCATTTCCCTGGCTCTTCTTCTCATTATCTCAATCGCTTTTTTAATCTCATATTGTTTCTTTTCAAAGGTTTGTCTTCCTTCTTTTGTCCAGGTGAGATCACAAGGAATCAAGACAGTTCCAGCATAAACACGAGTAAAGACAAGTTTTGAGAAATCTATAGTCGTATCATGTAAATTATAAATATGCGGACGAGGGTCGTGTAGAACAACTTCTGCAATAACTCCAGATAGAAAGCTTGGTCCCGTATCATGAATGACAGAAACTTCTTGAGCTGTATGCCCAACTATTGGTATTAACTTGATATTTCTTATTGGTTCAGGGTTGAGAGCTATTTTTTTTCGACAAGCAGCCATCACAGGACACCCATAAGGTCGTACAATTAATGATGTTGAAACACCTATAGAAAGGTTTTCTTCAGAGGTTAATAACCCATAATTTTGTGAAATAAAAAGTTCTAGCTGGGCAATCTTTGGAAAGGGTTTTGAATAAAGAACATCTGTATCGGTATAAATCCCAGCTAAAGCTTCTTCATAGCGTAATATATCCGGGAAACGTCCAAAATCATGTTGTTGTAAGTATTTATGGATGAGTGCTTTGTTTTCAAACTCAGTATGGAGTATGTCATTAAGTACAATATTGAATCGCTTAGCAAAAACCTTCATCTTTTCTTTTTGCGCTATGGGTAACATGTCGGGACACCACCACAAATTATGTTTATAGCTAGGGTTAAGTTCACAACATTTTGCCAGTTGCATTTTATACGATTCTGGCATTTCAACTCCCGCCCATATCACATGATGCTTAGCGGGTAAGCAACCATAACTTCCCAGTTTTGGGAAAGAGGTAGATGTTCTTAATAATGGCCCTATTTCATGAAGTGCGCCAACTCTTTTCTGATAGTTTTGTTCTACCAGATGATTCCGGATGACTTTTGGGTTTAAGTTAGGGGGAACAATACGTATCTGCCCACGAGCATTGTTATGTGCAATAGTTTGAGTGTTATCGCTGATGGGATAGGCTGTTTTTTTCTTAATATCATCATATAATTTAGAAACTTCTGGATATTTAGTTTTTCTAAACCAATTGTGTTGATTGATTTTTAAATACTGAAAGTAGTCCGCAATAAGTTCTCTATATCTTCTGATTCCTAATGGCTTGAATAATGCTTTGTTAGAAATAAAGTGTTTCTCTAGTTCTATATTGGGAGTAGTATAAGTCATGGATGGTGTATATGAGTGCTTATATGCTGCTAGAAATTCTAATCTTTTTATTAATGAGCTATCTAGATAGTTAATCCATTCTGCAAGAGAATGTCGATATTTTTCTCCTTTTATATAGCGCTGAATTGTTCCAAAATAAAACAGATCCCAGATTAAAAGATTATCTATTTGTATTGTGCATTCCATAAAATTATTCTGGAGATGTGAAAAAAAAAGTTCTAAGACTTCTTGAATGGCACCATTGCAAGGTAATATGTTTGAATTAAAATGTAGTTGATATAATGTTAGATTGTTCTGATAAGCACTTAACTTAATTTCCATACAAATGGCTTGCGCTTTTTTTAATACAACATGAGCTTCATGTGAGTTTCCTATTACATTTACTTCATATTGAAAATGAGCTCCAGATAAGGCGCTAAGAATAATAGTCGAAAGATAGCGGGTAAGATTTTTTTTGATGTATTGTGTCGTAACTTCAGGACTTGGAGGGCGAGAAGATGGAAGCTGGAGTTTTTTTAGAAGAATTGTCATTGGAGTATAAAATTTTCATTCTGTTTAGATTACATTCTACCATTTGCAAGTTAGCAATATATTAAAGAGATAAATTTAGTTCTTCCCCCCTCAGATAAGCTAAATAAGTTCTTTCAATGCCTTAAAACCTTATAGCTCTTCGATATTATCTGGTTTCACCCCACTTTTACTTGATTTTAGACAAGGCTGCGGTATAATCTACCTATCAAGCGCATATTCCCACGTCATCTCATCGCATTTTGTACACAACAAAGGTTATCTAATTAGGGAATAAACACAATTTTAATGCTTAGCGGGCCTCCGCTAAGTTAAATCAAATCAAACATTAATTAAGACTACTGGAACACTCTATGAATTTATCTGAACTAAAGAAAAACCCCATCAATGACTTGACTAAAATGGCTGAAGAAATGGGTGTCGAGAATATCGGTCGCGCACGTAAGCAAGATTTATTATTCGCTATTTTAAAAGCTGCGGCTAAAAAAGGTGATGATATTTATGGCGATGGTGTCTTGGAAATTTTGCAAGATGGTTTTGGTTTTTTACGTTCATCAGATGGTTCTTATTTATCGGGTCCTGCCGATATTTATGTTTCACCAAGTCAAATTCGTCGTTTTAATTTACGCACAGGTGATAGTGTCACAGGTAAAATTCGTCCACCAAAAGACAGTGAACGTTATTTTGCTTTGTTAAAAGTCGATACAATTAATACTGATGGCCCAGATTCAACCCGCAACAAAATTCTATTTGAAAACTTAACTCCATTATTTCCAGAAGAATGCATCACTATGGAGCGTGGCAATGGTAGTACGGAAGATATCACAGCACGTGTTATCGATTTAGTTTCGCCTGTTGGTAAAGGTCAGCGTGGCATGATTGTCGCCCCACCAAAAACGGGTAAAACGATGATGATGCAGAACATTGCGCAATCTATTGCGGCGAACTATCCAGAAATTCATTTAATTGTATTACTTATCGATGAGCGTCCGGAAGAAGTCACGGAGATGACTCGTTCTGTTCGCGGTGAAGTTGTTGCTAGTACATTTGACGAGCCAGCTACTCGCCACGTACAAGTTGCCGAAATGGTGATTGAGAAAGCAAAACGCTTAGTCGAGCATAAAAAAGATGTAGTTATCTTATTAGATTCCATTACTCGTTTAGCGCGTGCTTATAACACGATGATCCCATCATCCGGTAAAGTATTAACTGGTGGTGTTGATGCTAACGCATTACAAAAACCAAAACGTTTCTTTGGTGCCGCACGTAAAGCGGAAGAGGGTGGTAGTTTAACAATTTTAGCGACAGCTTTAGTTGATACTGGCTCAAGAATGGATGAAGTGATTTATGAAGAGTTCAAAGGTACAGGTAACATGGAGTTACATTTAGATCGTCAAATCGCTGAGAAACGTATTTATCCTGCTATTAACGTAAACCGCTCTGGTACTCGTCGTGAAGAAAAACTCATGAAACCAGACGAACTACAAAAAGTGTGGATTTTGCGTAAAATATTACATCCAATGGATGATATGGCTGCAAGTGAATTCTTATTAGACCGTCTGCAAAGTACGAAAACGAACGCTGAATTTTTTGAGACAATGAAGCGTAAGTAGTATAAAGATTTTATTTGTTTTCTCTTTATAGAGGAGGAAGTGAAATGTTTTTAGGTTTATAATAAATATTTATGAACTTATCGTGTTTTTTCACGTCTAAGCATAGTCAGAAGTAACTAGTTACTTGACCTTAACTATAATAAAAATATCTTGGCGGGTACTATGAGCTTTACTGAAGAAGCAAGACGTATTAAATCAGGACTAGAGAAGCATGAAGCTGAGGCACTGAAAAGTTTAAAAGAAGCATATGTTGATTTAGAGCAACAACAACATATAAAGTGTCGAGATATGTATGGACTTAAGAAGCCATTAAGTCCTGAAGAAGAGTGTAATACTAATTATATAGAGTTCTCTCCCTATGAAAAATCTGATAATTTTAAACTTGTCAGAGTTAGACGTTACAGAGCCGATTATCCTCAAGCTCAAGATGGTTCTAAGTATTTTTTGGTGAGTCCCATTACCATTGGTAGTGGTGCAAACGGCTCTATTTTTATTGGTTTTTCACTAGAAATTTCTTTTCAGGTTAACAAGGGTAATACTACAAGAGAAACTCCTCGATTTGGGTTTGTTCAGCAACCTGAAAAACAACCTTATTTTCCATTACCATTGGATGAGCAACGTAACTTTGGTAGTGCAACGGTTGATTTTAAGTTTGATTTCACCTCAGTTTTTAAAGTTAAGCGAATTGATTTTCCACGTACTTGTGCAGAAATGGAGAAGGCGCATACCTATCCTCCTAACTTAACGGCAGCCAAATTTGCAGATGAACAGGTTTGGTTTGCTTATATTCAAGTGGAAAATAAACCGGTAGACTCTGATTTAACTATGTTAATGATTGCCCCCCTGTATAGAGGACGTCCTTTATCGGTCCTTGTGGATTCACCTTTATCCTTGTCTCATGGGAAGATGTTAGCGTTGTTTTGTAAAATCACATACCGTGTTTTTTCTATGCAGAGTAACGGTTTTTTAGTGAGAGATCTCAAATTAGATAATATACTATTTGAGAATCAGAGTATAAAAATAATTGATACCGATAGTGCTCGACCTTTCGTTGTGGACCCTTTTTTAGATAGTGCTGCGTTGACAGGAGAATATGCTCCTCCAGAATATTCAACTCTTATGCGTAATAATGAGCATATATCAAAATCACTTATTGGGGAGCGGAGTTCGATTTCACATGGGATGAATGATTTCAATTTTTCATGTGATCAAATAGAAGCACCGTTTTGGGATCGCCTTCATGGCTTATATTTCAGCACATCTTCGACAACAGATTTTTTCGTGAATATAAATAGGATAAAGTCGGAAGATGTTTTTAACGGAGATGTTTATTCTTTAGGGGTTATGTTCATGATGTTGCTCTGCGGAACAAATTTCACAAAGGCCATGAAAACTTATTCTGAAGATATTATACGTATTCGCTCTAGCCCTACCAATATTTTAGCTAATGGATTTACTAATGTTGGGCAAGTTCTACAATATGCTTTGCATCAATACGATCTGGTGTCGGTATTGCCTTTTAAGTCAAGTTTGAGTAAAACAGGTGTTAATTATGGAGTGTTTGATCAAAAAATACGAGAATTGATTTCTAGTATGCTAACACCGGTGAGCACTTCTCGTACTAATATATGTGATGTGTTGTTTAAACTTTACAGCTTGCTCCAGGTGAGTTCACCTGAAGTTAATATATTTACTCCTGGTTTCTTTGATGAGGTGAGCGCTTGTAAAACCGATTTAGGCTCTGCAGAATTTGTTAGTGCTGCTGCGGCAACTTAAGCCTTCAACTTTCTTAAGTAAGGCTTGCAATGTATCTAAGATAATATTCATTTTATATCTGTCTACCTTAAGATCTACTAGGATTTTCTCCATTCTAGTGTTGAACATAGCATTATTATTTTTTCTGTAAATTTCAAATAATCGTTCATGCCATAATAGATGGTGGTAATAGAAAAGTTGCTCTATATATAACAATGTTTCATTTCTCATTTTATTTGCTTTAGTGGTTATCAATAGCGTACGTACTGCTGAAAATATTTCACTTTCATCTTCTGAATATGAATAGTTTCTGATGTTGAAAACGGTAAAAAAACAGCGTTCAAATGCTTGAATAGCTATTTCTTTAATTAGTCGGTTTTTATTTCCAGATTGATTTTTGACGTTTGTAATAAAAAGTTCTAATTGAGATAGGGTGATCCGGGGATAGATTATCTTTTCAATATTAGAAAATGCTTGGAAAAACATTTCAACGACAGCAGAAAGAGGTAGGATTTTCGAGCTCTTGAACCATTGGTTTTCGCTCTGGGCGAATTTAATGGCTTTGAAGATTAAGTCCATTGTTAGTGGTGGATGACTGTGTCTGTTATTTCTTGATGAGTTATGAATTGATAGTAGTTCTACACGTATGTAGTTTATGTGCGGTATGTACTTGCTCGGTAATTTAATACGAGGAAATGAGGGGGGCGGCTCGCTAAATGAAAAATTTGGCTCTTCTTTTTCTCTTATGGTTTGTAGATTTGGATGCATCTTCCTCTCTCTTGGGTTCTTCTTCTAAGACGTGTTAAAATATAGAAGGTTCACAAAATTTTAGGGAAAATGTCATTACCGCTCGTAAAGCTGATTTAATCTTATTATTTATCACCTTAATCTGGGGCTGGACATTTCCTGTTATACGCAACAGTTTACCATTTGTCAGCCCCAATACGTTTGTCGCTTATCGCTTTATGCTTGCGGCTGTAGTGATGTTGCCATTTGTCTGGCGTCGATTTAAAAATGTCTCACCATTTTTGCTCATGGCCGGGGGAGTTTTAGGGTTGCTCAATGGCTTAGGCTATTATGGTCAAACGATGGGCTTGAAAACTATTAGTTCGGCCGAGTCCGCATTTATTACTTCTATGACAGTGATCATTGTGCCTTTTTTAGCTCCTATGTTTCGTTTGGGTAAGCCTCATTGGTTGGAGCTGACGGCAGCCGTGATTTGTTTATATGGTGTTTTTGTTTTAACTGGCAGTAATCTTGCTCATCTTAATAGTGCCGAATGGTGGACTTTTTTATGTGCGTTAACCACGGCGCTGAGCATTCTCTATTTGCAAGTGGTGAGTCGCAAAATCGATGATTTTGTTGTTTTTACTTTTATCCAAATTTTGTTTTGCGCGTTGATCCCGTTGAGCTTAACGGTTAAAGATCATCAATATACAGCAGTGTTTAATTATCATGTCATCACGGGTCTATTGTATTGTGCAATTTTATCCACGGCGCTAACGTTCTTTTTGCAAAGCCGCTTTCAACAATACACTTCACCGACTAAAGTTGGTATCATTTTTGCTATGGAGCCGGTATTTGCTTCTATCATCGCTTTTTTCTTTAATGGTGAGGCACTGGGTAAAACTACCTTAATCGGTGGTGGGATTATTTTGGTGAGTATTTTATTAAGTTAACTAAAGAATATTAAGTTCAAGCGTAAGCTTTTGCCACTAAAAGGTAAATAGGTCAAACGACGGGCTTGTTCTCCCTTGTGTCGCCCCAGGCCTCAGCTAGCTGTGGCCGGAATTGATCCATTATATCTTCGCCGTGTACTTCTAGGTATTTGATACGTGGCGACCAGCTTTCTAAGTAACCTATTAATTGCTCAAACGATAATATCTTATGTAATGGAATTTCAATATGCTCAGGACTCGCTAATGGAAAAGGGATGTCACGGTAGTTATTCTCGATATATTCACGTCCTTGTGCCCAATAAGGGCCTAGCGCCTCATTAGCGTAGTGATTGACGACTGTATCAACAGTAGGTGTAATTGACATTAAACTATAGCACCAAGCGGCGATGACTCCGGTAGGCTTTAAAACACGATGTGCTTCTTGTTTAAATGCATCAAAATCAAACCAATGTAGAGCTTGGGCGATGGTGATCAATACTATTATTTTCAATACTAGTATTTGAAGCGGATTCAATAAGATAGCTGATATTATCAGCTGGACTTGCTTGCTCAATTTGAGTGGCAGATAGGTCGGTAGCAATGACGTGTTTGAACTTTTCAGCCAAAATAATACTAGCTTGACCATTGCCGCAGCCGCAATCCCATACGGTATCGAACTCGTCGACGTGTGAATAGATGACATCATAAAGCGCTTGCGGATATTGTGGGCGAAAGGCGGCATATTTGCTGGCATCATATTTTGGTTGTTCTGGCATAAAGTGCTCCAAGATAGGTAATCGTTATCATACGTACTTATGTTCTTTCTTTAAAGCAAACATTGTATAAACCGTGCTGAGAGACTATTTTGTATAGGAGTAAGTCAAATGTTGGTGCTATCATCAGGGTTTTAAGTGTAATCACGGTTGTGGTTATTGAAATTAGATATAAATGGGGGAGTGTATGTATCCGAGTGCTAAATGTTCTCATTGTCCAAATATCCTAACAGGAGGAAAACCTGTAGCAATCAGCTGTATTGCGGGTAATTCAGATTGTCATGTTATAGATGTATATTGCTTCAATTGTGCAAGTATCTATCAACAGATTGCTGCAAGCCATACCAATCAATGCGTACATTGTAAGAAATCAAGAAATGAGATCCGCACTAGCCAGCAGTCTCAGCTGGCAATAGAACTAATGTGGAAATCAAGATGTTTGTTCCTGAAAGTTCCCCAGTAGAATATTTGAAAGAGCTTTCACGGGACCAAAAGAATCCAAGTTATGCTGGTTTTGCTGAGAGGAAATACTATTATTATTTTTCAGGAGAAGTTCCAAGTGGCGTTGTCTGCCAAAAGCAGATAAATGTTTATTGTGTGGCGTGTAAAAGTGATACAAAAAGGTTGGTGTCACAATTTACAGAGGCTGCGGGAAAAATAGGAAAACTTGCTAATGAAACTATTCTAAATCTGGTCATAGCTTATCATCCTTCTAGTCAAGATGCTTCACTCGATAACTGCGTGAATGAACCGGACTTTTTAAAGATGTTTCCATACATGAAAAAAACAATTCACTTTCACAATGAACTTGTTGAAAACATCCCACAAGCTTTTTTTCGAGCGGTAGATGACTGGGTTATTAAGAATGCTCATGCACCATAAGTATATACGGGGATACCAAAAGAAATGCGGTCTTATTGACGAAAGAAGCGTGCATTACTGGGTGTGATGAAGCTTTGATTGGTTGTGCGATAAGGATTAATGTCTAATCCACCTCGACGAGTATAGCGACCGTAAACGGTTAATCTTTCTGGCTGACATTCGCGCATTATATCCATAAAAATTCGTTCGATACATTGTTCATGGAATTCATTATGGTTACGAAAGGCGACGATGTATTTTAGCAACGATTCGTGATTGATTTGTTTTCCCTGGTAATCAATTTGCACGGAGCCCCAGTCAGGCTGATGCGTCACTAAGCAATTTGATTTGAGTAAATTTGAGAAAACGATCTCTTCTATATTGTTATCATCGGTTTTTAATAATTTGGGGTTGGGGGTGTATTGTTCGATACTGACATCTAGCTCATCAAGACATATGCCTTTGGGTTGAGTTAATGGCGTTGCTTGTAAAGCAGAATTATCATTGCTATAAATATTAATGATTAACTCTTTTGGTGCAATATTCAATACTTTTGCTAAGTCGTTATTGACGGTCTGCTTAACGAATTCTTGACTAACAAATTGTGTATTGTTCAGAGAGTTCAAATAAAGCTTTAATGATTTAGATTCGATAATATGTGAAGAATTTGCCGGAATAATTAATTCCAATAAAGCAATCATTGGTTTACCTTTGGTGTTTAACCACGATAGTTCAAAAGCATTCCAAATGTCGACCCCTGCAAACGGTAGCTTAGCTGTAATACCAATTTCATCACGCTTGGTTTGGCGTGGAATTTGAAAAAGTAAGCTAGGATCGTATTGTGTCGCGTAAGCTGAGTGTTTACCTAATTCTGATGTCTCTAACTTATCAATTGCCATGTTTAGCTTTCTCTTGGAAAATATTCAAAAGTATCGGAGTACATCAACTGTGGTTTTAAGCCTTTTTCGGTGAAGGCATCTAATGCAGCATAGACCATTTTTTGTGGGCCACTAGCATAGACTTGGTGTCCGCTTAAATCATTGTGTTCATGAATAATCACTTCATGGACTAAACCTGTGCAGCCATCCCAATATTCATCATTGGCATAGATGATTGGTGTGAAGGAAAAATTTGAATGTTTGTCAGCAAGAGCTTTGAATTCTTGTTGTAAATAAAGATCAGCGCTAGAGGCTGCTCCCCAATATAAATGTAGTACGCGTGAATCTTTGTTAGTGAGTGCTTGTTCAATTAAAGCTTTAATAGGAACAATCCCAGTACCGCCGGCTACAAAAATAATGGGTAAATCAATTTTGTCTTGTAAAAGTACTTTTCCGTAAGGTCCACGTGCGCTAATGACGTT
This sequence comes from Gammaproteobacteria bacterium, assembly GCA_034110705.1. Lineage (GTDB taxonomy): Bacteria > Pseudomonadota > Gammaproteobacteria > JABDGN01 > JABDGN01 > JAWUVP01. The sequence goes on from JAWUYR010000010.1 coordinate 13,388, forward strand.
ACCATTTTTAATTTTTTCAATAATTTCGCTGGCATAAGGATTTTCTGGTGCCGCTTTGATTTGTAATTCGATGAGACCTTTTTTATTCGGTGCATTAGCCATAGAATAAGGAATAGGAATGTTTTCATCACAAATAATTTTTAAATACTGTCCTGCGTTGTAATCAATATTTTTTTTCTTTGCTTTTAAGAAAACTTGATAAACATCATTGCCTAACACATTGTATTCTTTAATACTAAATTCTGCTTTACGTACAGGGATATATTCTGGGCCATACACATCTTCTAATTCAATAATCATGTCTGATGTTGGCTTAACAGAACAAAATAAAGCAAATCCATCACCTTGTGCGGCTTCATCTAAGGCATATGGCTCAACATCGCCATAAGTAAATGAGCCTTGCAATACCTTACCCATGCATGTACCACAAGTAGCGCTGCCGCAGCTATAGGGAAATTCAAAGTCAGCTTCTAAAGCTGCGTCGAGAACGGTTTGATCTTCTTCGACAAATAATAGATAGCCAGAAGGTTTGATTTGTACAATGTAATTCATTTTGGCTCATACCATAGTTGGGTGATTTAATTATAAGCATAAAAAAGCTCTCATAAGAGAGCGATTTTACCATTAATTATTTATGCGGCAATAGATGCCTTTATTTTTTTCATTGCATTGGCTTCAAGTTGACGAATACGTTCAGCAGAAACATTATACTTTGCAGCTAAATCATGCAGTGTGCTTTTTGATTCTTGTAACCAGCGGCTGGCAATAATATCTTGGCTGCGAGCATCTAGAGTATGCATCGCCGTTTTTAAGCTATTGTTTTGGAAGTTTTCAGTATTACTATTCTCAAGTAACAAAGCAGGATCACAATCTGTATTCTCTAAGTAATGTACTGGTGCGTAAGCGGTTTCATCATCTTGGTCAGAAGGTGCGTCAAAGGCAGCATCGTATGCATTTAAGCGTTTCTCCATTTCCATGACTTCTTTTGGTTTCACGCCTAAGTCTTCGGCCACAGCATCTACTTCGGCTTTGCTAAACCAACCTAGACGTTTTTTCTGGCTGCGAAGATTAAAAAACAATTTACGTTGCGCTTTTGTCGTGGCAATTTTTACAATACGCCAGTTACGAATAATGTATTCATGAATCTCAGCTTTAATCCAATGTACCGCAAAAGTAACTAAGCGCACACCGACACGTGGGTCGAAACGTTTGACTGCTTTCATTAAACCGACATTACCTTCTTGAATTAAATCAGCTAATGATAAGCCATAACCCATATAGCCTTTTGCAATACGTGCGACGAAACGTAAGTGTGACATGATTAGTTTACGTGCTGCTTCAAGGTCATTATTTTCAAATAAATTAGTCGTATACTCTCTTTCTTGCTCAAGCGTGAGCATGGGTACACTATTAATTCTAGTCAGGTAAGCATCTAAGCTACCAACCGGAACGGCTAGGCCGCTGAAGGGGGCGAGTTGTTTTGCCATAAGCTTTTCCTTAAAAAATGACGATAATTGTATCATTAATTGACCATGCTGGCTATCGTGCAGCTGTCTCTATGGGAGTGCAGATATTGTTAATTTAGGCGGTTATTTTGCAGATGTTAAATGAAATGAATATTCACGAAGTAAGCTGATGACTTGACTTATTCAGGGTTTATACGCTTTAAGTGACGATCGACGACTAGCCAAGAGCCAAGATAGCCGAGTGCAAGCCCACATAATAGCAACAGACATGTTTGTGAGAAATCTAAGCCTTCTAGGTTTACGTGGGTGCCATATAAAGCGGTTAGTTTGTTTAAAGGGTTTTGTAGCCAGAGTAAGAAGAAGTCTAAGATCACCGCAGCAAAAATGCCACTGGCTAGGCCGTAAAATGCCCCGGAATATAAAAAGGGGCGCCGAGTAAAGTGATTGCTGCCACCGACGAGCTTAATGACCTCAATCTCATGATGATAGCTTTGGACGGCCATGCGAATGGTATTACCAATAATCAAGAGCACCGATAGACCAAGCAGTACTACTAAGCCGTAAGTGAAATGTTCGAGTAACGTGATGATAGCATTTAAGCGCTTTACCCATTGCATATCGAGTTTTACAGCATCAACATTGGGCAAGGCTTGTAGTTGTGAGACTAAAATATTAATCGCTGCCGGTGATTGGTCATTGGGTTTTATTGAAAACAAGCCGGGTAGTGGGTTTGCGCCTAAAGTTTTTATAATGTCGTTTAAACCCGATTGTTTGGCAAAATTAGCCAACCCTTCATTCGGCGATACATAATTGATGGTTTTAATGTTATTAACTTTTTGCAGTGCCTGGCGGGTAAAGCTAACTTGTGTGTTAGTGGCTTGCGGCTGCATGTAGACTGATACATTGGTGCCTGTTTGCCATACTTGAGTATATTGTTGTGCGTTGCCTAAAATTACGAGCAAGCCCGTTGGCAGAACTAAAGTAATGCTTAACACGGCAATGGTTAATAAGCTGGCGAATGGATTTTTAGTTAGTTGGCGGAAGCCATGCAGCAGAGCATGTCTATGATGTGCAATATAGGTACGTAAACTGAAGCGCTTCCGGTTTTGTCGAGCAGCGTGTTGATTATGCGACTTTGACATTGTTAGCCTCACTTAATTGACCTTGTTCGATGTTGATTACGCGGAATGGAAATTCGTTAATTAACTCGACATCATGTGTGGCAATGAGAACGGTTGTGCCTACATTATTGAAATCGGTAAATAATTGCATAATCTCACGAGATAACTCAGGGTCTAAGTTACCCGTTGGCTCATCAGCGAGCAGTAACACGGGCTTATTAACAACGGCACGCGCGAGTCCTACACGTTGCTGTTCACCGGTGGATAGTTCTTCGGGTAAATACAGTTCTTTTTGTAGCAAGCCAACTTTATCTAATGCACCGCGTACTCGCTTACCCATTTCGACTTTACTAAAGCCTTCTAAAATAAGGGGCAGAGCAACATTATCAAATACAGTTTGGTCTGGTATTAAATGTGGGTTTTGTAAAACGATGCCAATATCACGACGGAATTTAGGTAATTTGCGTGGTGTCATTTTTGCTAGGTCTTGACTGTTAACCCAGACATCACCACGGGTGACGTTCTCTAAGCCGGCGATTAACTTTAATAAGGTACTTTTTCCAGCACCAGAGTGACCGGTTAAAAATACCATTTCTCCGCTATCGATATTTAATGATGCACGCTTTAGAGCATCATGGCCGTTGGCATATTTTTTATGAACATTGCTAAATTTAATCATTATCAGTTTCACTGTATAAAAGTGCGGCAACAAATTGCTCGGCATTAAAATCTTGCAAATCTTCTGCTTGCTCACCTACGCCAATATAGCGGATAGGTAGGCTTAGCTGTTTGGCAATGGCAAAAATAATACCACCTTTTGCTGTGCCATCCAATTTTGTCAAAGCAATACCAGATACCCCCGTTGCTTCATGAAATTTCTGTGCTTGTTGTAATGCATTTTGTCCGAGACCGGCATCTAAAACTAGCAATGTTTCATGTGGCGCATCAGCATCGGCTTTCTTGATAACGCGAACGACTTTCTTTAATTCTTCCATTAGATTATGTTGGGTGTGTAAGCGCCCAGCTGTATCAGCAATCAATACATCGACACCGCGTGCTTGAGCTGCTTGCACGGCATCGAATATAACGGCAGCACTATCGGAGCCAGATTGTTGTGCCACGACAGGCACATCATTGCGTTCACCCCAAGCTTGCAACTGCTCAATGGCGGCGGCCCGAAAGGTATCGCCTGCGGCTAACATCACGCTTAGGCCATCTGTTTTAAAACGCTGGGCTAATTTACCAATGGTGGTGGTTTTTCCGGCGCCATTAACGCCGACTACTAAAATAATGAAGGGTTTTGTGGTTGTGTCTATCACAAGCTCTTGTTCACAAGGTGCTAGTTGCTCTTGCATAGTTTGGCGCAAGTTTTGATAGAGCGCTTCTGAATTAGAGACATTCTTTCGTGAAATCTGTTGCTGCAATTTCTGCATAATTTCTTGGGTCGTTTCAATGCCGACATCAGCGATGAGTAGATTGTCTTCGAGCTCTTCTAAGAGAGCTGCATCGATAGGTTTTTTGCCTAATAAAACATCGCTAATACCGTCGCCTGTTTTACTGAGCCCAGAGCGAAGTTTAGCAAATAAACCTGGTTTTTTTTCAGTTTTGTTTTTACGTTTAAAAATCATTTTTTCTCATTCCAAAAATCAGAGATAGCGTGCGGTGAGTGTTTGTTATTAACATCGCTTTACTCTCTCGATTGGCTAGGCTATGCTACCATTTTTCAATTGGATAAGCATTATGTCAAGACGTATTCTTCCCCTATTTTTATTGTTCATTGCTATTACAAGTACTGCTATGGCGAATGTGACAGAATATACTTTAAAAAATGGTTTAAAAATTATCGTTAAGCCTGACCATCGTGCTCCCGTTGCTATCTTCCAAATTTGGTACCGGGTGGGTGGTAGTTACGAGCCGAATGGTATAACAGGGATCTCTCATGCACTTGAACATATGATGTTCGAAGGCAGCCGATTGTATCCAAACGAGTCTTTTTCAAAAATAGTTAATGCGCATGGCGGTAAATTGAATGCGTTTACGGCAGATGATTTTACGGCTTATTTTGAAGAGTTTTCGGCTAAAGAAATTCCATTAAGTTTTAAAATGGAAGCTGACCGTATGCGTCATGCTAAGCTAACCTCTAAATCTTTTAAAAAAGAAATTCAAGTCGTTATGGAAGAGCGCCGTATACGTTTGGAAGATCAGTCAATGGCGATGACGTATGAACGATTACGTGCTGCTGCGTTTTTATCGAACCCTTATCATCATATGACGATTGGTTGGTTAGGTGATTTGCAACACATGACCGTGCAAGATGTACGTAACTGGTACAAAGAATGGTATGTACCAAACAATGCGACGATTGTGGTGGTGGGCGATGTGCAGCCGGCTAAAATGTTGCGTTTAGCTAATCGTTACTTTGGTCATATTCCAGCGCGGCTTCTGCCGAAAGAAAAACCGGTGGTTAATCAAAGACCATTAGGCGAGAAAATAATTAATGTGGCTTTGCCCGAAAAATTACCCATTTTTATTCAGGCTTTCCGGGTACCGGTCATTAAAACTGCAAAACATAAGTGGCAGGCTTATGCCTTAGATGTATTGTCGGCTGTATTATCGGGTAGTGATAGTAGTCGTTTTGCACGAAACTTAGTGCGTGGTCAGCAAGTGGCTGCTAGTGTTAATACTGGTTACGATGCGGCATCACGCTTAGATAATATTTTCACTATCTCAGGTGTGCCTGCTTAAGGTAAGAGTATTGCTCAATTGCGTAAGGCTATCGCAAAACAAATCGTCATTCTAAAAACACAACATATTAGCCAAGCTGAGCTGAATAGAATTAAGGTGCAAATGATTGCCAGTAAAACCTATGCCAAAGATTCTTTAAGCGCGCAAGCGACTGAGTTAGGCAGCTTGATTAGTGTTGGTTTACTGTGGCAATTAAGCGATACTTATATAAAGCATATTCAAGCGGTAACACCAGAACAGGTGCAAAGCGTCGCGAAGATTTATTTACAAACGGCACGCTCGACAGTGGCTATTTTACATCCACAACCAATGACGGTCGCAACCGAGAAGGCACAACAACGTGCGGCCATGAGCCCTGCACATGGAGGCGTTAGTTAATGAAGAATTTCAAATATCTATTTGAACTAATAATGTGTTTAGTTTCTTTACCATTGATGGCAAAACCTGTGGTGCATATTCAACAGTGGCAAACAAAAAATGGTGCACGTGTTTTGTTTGTGCGAGCACCACAAATTCCAATGCTTGATGCGGCGGTAATATTTAAAGCGGGTAGCGTTTATGATGCTAAGCACGCGGGTTTGGCGACCCTGACCAATGCCATGTTAAATGAAGGAGCAGGGCGATTGAATGCAAACCAGCTAGCTGAAACGTTTGATGGAGTTGGTGCAGAGTTTAGTAATGGAGTGGATAAAGAGTCAGGTTTATTAGCCTTTCGTTCTTTAGTTAAACCGCAATATTTACGTAAAGCACTTAACAACTTTGAATTAATTTTAAAGTATCCTACCTTTCCGAATAAAAGTATCGTACGTATTAAAAAGCAAATGCTAATTAGTTTGCAAGCCTCAAAACAACAACCCAATTATGTCGCTCAACGAACTTTTTCTAAATTGATTTGGGGCAAGCATCCATATGCTAATTCAAGTCGTGGTAATGAGCACAGTATTCCACTGCTGAATAAGGCGCAAGTAAAAATGTTTTATCAACGTTATTATGTCGCTAATAATGCGACGGTTATCTTGGTCGGTGATGTGAGTACGGCTCAGGCAAAAATTATTGCAGAGAAGATCATGCATAAATTACCAGCCGGTAAAAAAGTTGCTCCTCTTGTAAAAGTGCCAAATAATAAAGCGGCAGTCAAACACTTGGACTTTCCTTCTAGCCAAACAAGTATTCTAATCGGTGAAGTTGGCGTGAGTCGTAATGATAAAAACTATCTTGCTTTATCTGTTGCTAGTTATATTTTAGGTGGCAATAATCTTAACTCAATTTTGATGAGCACTGTACGTGAAAAATATGGACTAACTTATGGTATCTATGGTCAATTTCAAGCCTTAACACAAAAAGGTGCCTTCATTATTTCGCTAAAAACACGTAATGACCAGGCGGCAAGAGCCATTGATATTACTAAGCAAGAGTTAAGCCGCTATATTGAAAACGGCCCAACTCAAAAGCAACTTAATGCTGCAAAAAGTTATTTGCTAGGTAGTTTTCCATTAGCGATTGCGAGCAATGCAAGCTTGTTACAAAACTTAGCCACGATAGCGACTTATAATCTACCGTTGAATTATTTAGATACTTATCGAAAAAGAGTGAGAGCTTTAACCGTGCAGAAAATTAAAACTGATTTTCAAAAAGCGGTACGAGAAAATCGTTTGGTGGTTGTGAGTGTTGGCGGAAAATCGTAGTGCAAGCTGGAAAAATTAGAGTCATTGGCGGAAAATTTAAAGGCCGTAAAGTTTCTGTGCCTAAGGTGGATGGGGTTCGACCGACGACCGATCGTGTTCGTGAAACCTTATTTAATTGGTTACAGCCGTATATTTTCAATGCTCATTGCTTAGATGCTTTTGCAGGCACAGGTATTTTAGGCATAGAGGCTATCTCGCGTGGTGCGCAAAGAGTTACCTTTGTTGAGCAAAATAAAAAAGTGATTCAAGCTTTAAAAAGCTCGGTTGAATTACTTGGGGCTGATAATGCTGATCTGCTTTCTGGAGATTTCTTCAGCGCTATGTCAGGGCTGAGTAAGCCTTTCGATCTGGTTTTTTTAGATCCACCTTTTGAGACAACGTTATTAAGCGAAAGCCTTCATTATTTGCAGAAGAAAAATTTATTGAATGAAAATGCGATTATTTATTGTGAGCAATCAAGACATTCTGATTTTACATTGACCGATGATTTTCAGCAATTGAAAACAAAACACTATGGTGAAGTGGCTTATTCGTTGTGGCAAAAAATAAGTTAGTTAGATGAAATATATTTTTCACGACGAACATTACGTGGTGAGAAACCTTCATCTGTTAAATATTCAAATGCTTGGTCAATCATATTCGGGTTGCCACATAAATAGACTAAGTCGTCATCAGCGTTTATGCTTAAATTAGCAAAGGCCGTTTGCACGTAGCCTTTGTATTCATATGGTTGAGCATCTTCAAGTTCATCACGACTAAGATAAGCGCGAAATTCGAAACGCTCATGCTTGGCAGCAAAGTCGATAAAATCTTGGCCGTAGAGTAAGTCAGCGCGATATTGCACGCCGAGTAACAAAACAATTTGTAAATTTTCGTCAGCCGCTAAGCGTTCTGCAATTTGTGGCAACATAGCACGATAGGGAGCAACACCGGTTCCAGTAGCCACTAAAATATAACGTGCTGGTGCTTCATTCTCACGCAAGATCAAGCGGCCAAAAGGGCCACTGCAAGTAAGTGTTTCACCGGGTTGTAGATTAAACATGGTGTTGCTGGCGATACCATGTTTTAAGTAAGAAATCGCAATTTCAGTTTCGGAGCTACTGCCAGGAATTGTTGCGATGCTATAACTGCGGCGTTTCATGCCATCTTCAGAATCGATGAGGAAGGTGACAAATTGTCCAGGAACATAAGTTAAGGGCTCACCATCTGAACGCTCAAAGGCAAGATGCATGATGTTTGGAGTTATTTTTTTAGAGCTATTTAGCTTTACGTCAAATTGTTTCATGGTAGCTATTGTAGTGTTAATCGGTCAAAAATTAAAGCCCTAGTGCCTGTTTTATCAGAAAATTCTTTACGGGAGGAAATTTATTGATGGTTTCCATGCCGAAGTTACGTAGAGTACTGATGCTAGGTGTTTGATTGGTAAATAGATCTTTAATCCCCTGCATTAAGGTAATCATTTGTCCGTTATAATATTTCCGTTCTCTTTGATAGGCGCTTAATGATTTTTTGGTGGTGAAATTTTTATTTTTAGTTAGGGCGGTTTCTATGGTATCAGCCAGACATTTTGCGTCCATGAAGCCAAGGTTGACTCCTTGACCCGCTAAAGGATGAATACGATGCGCAGCATCACCAATGAAGGCGATGTGATCTTGTACATAACTTTCTAAGTGTTGCATAGCGAATGGAAAACTCACGCGTGGTGCGGTTGTTTGAACTTGGCCGAGCTTTTCTTGCATTGCGATTGTAATGGCTTGGTTAAAATCAGATTCATTCATGTTTTTTAAGGAGGCTATTTTCTCAGGTGTGCTTGACCAAACAACTGAGCAATATTGTGGGTTCTCTAATGGCAAGAAGGCAAGCGGGCCATCGCTTAGAAAGTGTTGCCATGCTGTTTGTGCATGGGCTAACTCGCTTTTTACGGTGGTGACTAAAGCATGATGTTGGTAGTCATGCGTTTTAAGCGGCCAATCAAGTTGGTCTCTTAGCCAGGAGTTGGCACCATCTGCGCCAATAATTAAATCGCACGTTATGGTTTGTTGTGAGCTTTCAATTGTAACTTGAGCATCGATGCTAATCGATTTTATACTCATTGGGCAGAGAAAATGGACGTTGTTTAGTGACTCAGCTTGCTGCCATAAGGCTTGGCGAATAACGCGGTTTTCGATAATAAAGCCTAGCTCAGAAGTATCAATTGCTTGTGCTGAAAAATCTAAGTGGCTATTGTCAGCCCAGACATACATCTTCGTAAAAGGGCTTATTCGTTGTTGGCGAATACGTTGCCAAACACCGAGTTGCTGGAAAAAATCGATAGAGGCTGTATTGATTGCGCTAACGCGTAAATCATATTCTTTCGGATGATCAAAATTGGGTGCTTGGGCTTCAATAATAGCAACTTGTAATGTTGTTTTGGCTAATGCGTTGGCGCAAGCCAAGCCAACCATCCCGCCGCCCACAATAACGATGTCATAATGTGTGTTCATATTCATCTCGTAATAAGCGTTTCATGTTTGCGTTTAAACCGGCAGGTTTTTGTGAAAAACGTTTTTTTAATTGAGGCAGGGCATCTAACAAGCCTAATCCTAGCCCCATAAAATGACTGGCGATTTTGTCATCTTCAAACCAACGCATCAGATTATCGGTAAAGGTGATTGTTTTTTTCTGCAGTGGGCTTACCGTTTTTTCGTATTCGATAACAACTTGATTTAAGTCATCGTATTTTTGGATGAGCTGCACTAGGCTATACACCTCTTGTAATGCCAAGTTAAAACCTTGCGCGGCCACGGGACTAATATTATGCGCGGCATTGCCTAATAGAATAAGGCCTGGGAGTGTTTGTTGTTCGGCGATGATTTCTTTGAGAGGATATGTGTACCGTGGGCCTAATGCTTGTAGACGGCCTAATCGGTGACCGACGGCTTGTTCTATAGTCTTGAGAAGTTCTTGTTCATTTTGGTTTTGTAGATCTTGTATTTGTGCATGACTCCCGGTACAAACAAAGCCCATTTTATTATTTTGCATGGGCAGAAATGCCAGGGTACCAAGTTCGCTAAATCGCTGGTAGGCAATATTATTATGTGGGTGTTGTAATTGAATACTACTGACAAAGGCAGTTTTTTTATAGTCACGTTCTTTGGTTTTGATCCCAAGTAATTTTCGGCTGTGCGACATGGTGCCATCGGCACTGATGATAAGCTTTGCTGTTAATAGGCATTTCTCACCATTTTGCTCAATTTCGACTTTAGGTTGAGTGTTTGTTGAAAGATTAATGACGTTGGCTGGGCAGTAAAAATGAAGATTTGAGCTCATTTTTTCTTGAGTGTGCAAGCTGTGTACCAGTTTCTCTGCTGGTATAACATATCCTAAGGCTTCAATGTCTAAATCAGCTGTTTCAATTTTAGTTGAGCCAAACTGATGTTGCTTAGAAACATGTACTTGAGTGATAGGTGTGGCAAAGCTTTTTAAAAGAGGCCAGACAGAAAATTCCTCAAGAATGAGTCTGCTAGCATAAGATAAAGCAATTTTACGACCATCCGCTGGTGGCTCAGTTCTAAGCGGGTTGTTTTTATCAATAATAGCAATGCTTAAAGGTGATGTTGCCAAAGCACAAGCAAGACTTGCACCAACCATGCCATTGCCTATAACGATGATATCAAAGTGAGTATTCATGATGTGATTATAGCATTTTTCTATAATGTTACAGTATGAGTTAATGTGTGTTGTGAAGCCCGAGTAGGGCACAAGATATTATTATATTTCCTCGCTCATAAGAGAGCGAGGGGAAATATTAGCTTTAACTTGCCATTACAGCTTCAATGTCAGTAACTGTTTTCGGTGCTTTGGCAGTGAAGTTTTCATGGCCTGTTTTAGTCACGACAATATCATCTTCAATTCGTATACCAATACCACGCCATTTTGCATCAACTTGGTCATTATTAGGCTGAATATAAATTCCAGGTTCAACGGTAAGCACCATACCGGCTTTTAAATCACGCCATTGGCCGTCGATTTTATAGTCGCTGACATCATGCACGTCAATGCCTAACCAGTGGCTAATGCTGTGTGGGTAAAATGCGAGATACGCTTTGTCTTCGATAAGTTGATCAATATCACCTTGCAATAAGCCGAGTTTAACTAATCCTTCTGTGATTAGGCGGAGTGTAGTTTTTTGTAAGAAATCGAATTTAACACCAGGTTTTACGATATCTAAAATTGCCATTTGCACACTTAGTACTGTTTCATAAACGGCTTTTTGTTCCGGACTGAAGGTTCCATTAACGGGAAAGGTTCGAGTCACATCTGACGTGTACCATTGATATTCTTCACCCATGTCATTTAAAAGTAAGTCGCCATCTTGCAAAATGCTATGCCCTGCAAAATAGTGTAAAACACAGGCATTATTACCGGTAGCGATGATTGGATCGTAGGCAACGTCTAGGCAGTTGTTTTGACCGTAGACATATAGAAGTTCGGAACATAGTTGGCGTTCGGTCATGCCGGGGGCACATAACTTCATGGCACGAGTGTGAGCTTCAACGTTAATGGCGCCTGCTTTACGGAGTATTTCAATTTCAGCGGGACTTTTAACCGCGCGCATTTCATGAATTAAGCTGCTAACATCTATAAGTTCGTTAGGTATGGTAACGCCTTTACGCAATTGTTTGCGGAGTTCATTACGCCAAACAATAATGTCTTCATCAATGCTATTTTCGAAACCAAATTGGTAGAATAAACTTTTTCTGTTTTTAATGAGGTCTGGTAGGATAAAATATAAATCTTCAATTGGGAATGATTGGTCGGCTTTGAAATCTTGCATAGCACCTTGCTGGCCAGCACGATGACCATCCCAAATTTCTTTTGCAGGATCACATTCACGATTAAATAAAATGTATTCACCATCTTCGCGACCTGGAACTAAAACCGCAATTGCTTCAGGCTCTTCAAAACCTGTTAAGTAATAAAAATTACTGTCTGGGCGAAAGCGATATGGACAGTCTTGAGATCTTGGATATTCTGGTTTGGTGCAAATAATAGCGATGCTGTTATCGCCCATTTGCTGCATTAAGCGTTTGCGACGTGCGGCGTATTCTTCTTGATTGATCATTAGAGAGGCCTCTTTATGTTGGTTAATGAACGTAGTCTGACTTTTCAGTTTCGACGATATTTTTATTCTGTAATAATAAATCGGTGTAAATTGTCATGGCCGCAACGCGTAAATATTCTTCTAACTCAGTTAGCGCCACATCTTCTTCATCACTATTGCCGATATCGTTACTATCAACTTGGGCAATAGAGGTTAGGTCATTAATAATTTCTGTTAATTCGTCGTGATCATTGGTTGACAATTGCATGCCACCTTCGCCAAGGCCTGAAACAAAACCTTGCGCCCAGAAACCTAAAGCTTTAGTTCGCTCAGCTAAGTCTTGCTCATCTTCTGGGAGCAAAAGTTGAAAGGCAAAATCTGGGGCCGCTAATTCCTGTGTTGTGCTCTCAATTAAATCACTCAGCTCTGAAGTGATGTTAATTTCATCGGTAGAGCCTTCACTCAATAGAGTTTCTAGCGCCTCTATTACTGTTTTCTTATCATCGGTTACGGCAAAGATACCACAGATTAAGCCATGCAATTCGCTAGCGCCCAGTGGTAATTCAATATCAGCACAATAAGTATCGATATTATTATAAGAAGGGACGGTAATGATGTCGCTCATAAATGCTGGTCCTGATATTGGTAAGTTAAAGTGTACAGTTGATAAACTGCTGAGTCTTGAGTTCCATCTATAATCGCATAATTTCTTCCGCAATTCTAGTCGGATATTGGTAAATCACACCGTGTCCTGCATCAGAAAACTCAACGAATTGAGCGCCTGGTATACCATTGACTAACAACATGATGTTTTGCCTATTAATGACTTTATCTTTGGCGCCACTAAGCACTAAGGTTGGCACATCAATTTTATGTAATTGCTTATAAGTTCCAGGGCCTTGGTACCAGTCATTGATTAATTGGTTTTCAAGTTGAATAACGGTATTAGAAATGTCATTATTAAAATTGGCGGCGGTAAATATGGCATTCATTTTGGGAGCTAGTGCAGAGATACTGGCTTTTGGGAAGAGTAAATATAATGCTTTTTCACTGCCTTTGTGAAAACCACCTGAGGCATTAGTGAGAAAGTTCAAGATTTTTGAATCTGCCCGAGCAGAGCGTGGGCTGCCAACATCGGTGGAAATAAGGATTAATTTTTTCACGACTTCATAATGATTAATGGCGAGTTCTTGCGCTAGCCAACCGCCCATTGAGTAGCCGACTATTGTTACTTTTTCATCGGGTTTAGTCGTATTTTTAATGAATTCTGTAATGGCTTTGCCTAAATTGGTTATCGTGAAATCACCACGATTTAATTTTGAGCGGCCAATGTCGGGGTAATCAAAAATAAAAACTTGGTAATGTTTGGATAGCTTGCTAATGAGTTCTGGGGCCCACGCATACATGTTCATATGTGAGCTAGGCAGCAAAAATAGCTTTGGTCCTTTACCGATTGTACGAAAAGCAATATTGGCATAAAGCCCACTGAGAATCGTAAGATCGGAGATGTTTCGAATGTTTAATACACCCCATTCACCAATAATATTTCGCTTATACCATTCTGGAAACCAAAAAGTGAACCAAATGCCTAGTAGAATGAGTCCAGTGGGAATAAGCTCAGATAGCCATAATTGTCCGCCCCAAACTAATTGTTGGACATATGAGACTATGGCTATTGTTGTTAAAATTAAGCCCCAACAAATGGTCACATAGTTGTTAGTGCGATAAAAAATTGTGGTTGTCCATAGTTCTTTTGCTACGGCTAACTTTGTGTATTGACTGGTAATAGGTTTTTTAATAATAACGGATATCCAAACTATTGCCATAAGTGCAAGGTTAGCGACAAATAAAGCATTTAGGATGAACCAGGTTTTATTAAAACCAATGACGAAAATCCCGAGCATGATGAAGAATAGCAAACTACCCCAGTCAAATAAAAGCCGATGGCGCAAGGCTTTAAAGTTGAGTACTAAAATAGCTATGATGGCAGCAACAATAGCTATTTTTAATTCCATACTGCCGTAAGTATTTAAAGCAAAGAATAAACACCAGGGGATAAAGCTTTGTAATAATATGCGTAACCTAGCCATGCTCACGTTCCTTTGTTTTTTTATTGATATCAGTTGATGAATTAACAAATTTTAATAAATAAGCAATAATACGACCATCTAACCAGAAAATCGGGTGTTGTAAATTGCCACTAATAAATCCTACGTGGCCGCCTGTTTCACTGATTTCCATGGTAACTGTTTTTGACAGTTCTGAATCTTTCGGTAGTGTTTTTTTCGGAATAAGAGGATCGTCGAGAGCGTGAATAATTAAGGTTGGTGAGGTGATGTGTTTAATGAATCGTTTACAACTGGCTTTATTATAATAATCGATAGCGCTTTTGAAGCCGTTTACCGGTGCGGTGATCTTTTCATCTAAATCCCAGAAACTTTTAATGCTAGGGATTTTAGTTGTGTTAATAGGAGCATTGGGGTATTTATATTTACTTCTAATATAGCGGCGTAAGTCACGCATTAATAACCATTGATAAATGCGACCACCACCGCGACGTATTGCAACAGAAGAAGCACGTAAATCGTAAGGTGCTGAAACTGTAACAGCTGCATTTAGAATTGTTTGCTCGGGATTCTCGCCCAGCCATTTTAATAGTATATTACCGCCCATCGAATAACCGATGGCAAAAATAGGGGTGTCTGGATAATGCTTTTTTAGATGATTTAACGTAAAAGCAAAATCGTCAGTTTGACCCAGATGGTAGGTTTTATTTAAACGATTGGGTACCCCACTACAGCCGCGATAGTACATCATGACTCCACGCCACCCAATGGCTTTGAGTTCTTGTAGCATGCCTTTAATATAGGGAGAATCTAAATTACCAGCCATACCATGTAATAAGATAACAATTGGGCCTATACCTTCACGTTGCCATTCTAGATCAATAAAATCACCGTCGGGTAGTTCCAAACGTTCACGTTGCGTGCTTACTTTTAAGCGATGCCGGGCGATAGTAGGATACATGCTTTGCAGGTGTGCATTACCTAAACCTTTCGCCGCTTTAAATGTACTGGTTATTTTCATTTTTTATAATTGGATAGTGTAGAGTCGGCTGATTATGATAACCCTAAAAAATGTAAAGTCCTAACAAAAATGTGTGTTTTTTGAGAAGAATTAGATATTAGCTTCATCTGAAATTTTGACTATTGCCGAATTTGGAAGAAAGTGGGATAAAAATTCAGGGATCCGCTGGTTTAACCAAAAGGTAGGATGAAGTAATGTGCCATCGACAAAGCCTAGGTGCCCTCCATGAGCGCTGAGTTCTAGCGTTATTTCTGGTGATAGTTTGTCGGGGGCGGGGATAATATCGGGTGTCATAATGCTGTCATCAATGGCATGAATGATTAAGGTTGGTTTTTTAATATCGATCAGATATTTAAGGCAGCTAGCTTGTCGATAATAATCTACAGCTCCCTTGAAGCCATTGACTGGAGCTGTGACTTTATCGTCGAAGCTCCAAAAGCTGTTGTAAGTGTGTAGTTTTTCAATATCGAACGGGGCATTACGATAACGAAATTTTTGGTGATAAAATTTGCGTAAGCCTTTAAGTAAATACCATTGATAAAAGCGTGATGTGCCATGCCGAATACGATTAGACATATTACGTAATTGAAAGGGGGGGGATACGGCAACTGCGGTTTCAAGCGTTGTTTTGTTGCCTTGTTCACCAAGATATTTTAATAAAATATTAGCGCCCATTGAGTAACCAATGGCCGCTAGTTTAGTATTAGGTTCACGTTGCTGTAATGTTTCGACCAGGTAGCGAAAGTCATCAGTATGGCCAGCATGGGTAACCGTGGTACTACGGTTATCTTCACCGCTAAAGCCACGATAATACATTAACACTGAGCGCCAACCATATTCGGCAAAACGTGGCATAGAATATTTTACATAAGGTGAGTTTATTTCACCGGTTACTCCATGCAGTAGGATGATGATCGGACCATGTTCTGGGCCGTGCCATTCTAGATCGATAAAATCGCCATCGGGTAGCTCTAGGCGTTCGCGCTGTGTCTGTAAAGCCGGCTTGTTTTTCATGATAAAGGTCGGCCACATACTCTGAAAGTGAGTATTCGATAAATATTTTTTTGGCTTGAATTTACTGTTGGTGATCATGCCTTGCTCGGAGAAGCAGCATGAAATTGTGCCGAATATTCATGTACATGATTCACTAAAATTTCGACATTTTCTGGCGGTACTTCTGGAGTAATACCATGACCAAGATTGAAGACGTGTCCTGGGTGAGCACCAAAATCTTGTAGGATCAGCTCAGCTTGTTGTCGGATTTTTTTTGGATTGCTAAGCATTATATTGGGATCAAGGTTACCTTGAAGTGCTACTTTATCGCCGACGCGTTCACGAGCCGTGCCTATGTCGATAGTCCAGTCTAGTCCAATCGCATTGCTGTTAGCTTCAAGCATAGTTTCTAACCAATTGCCGCCATTTTTAGTAAAGATAATATTTGGAATAGGTACACCCGCGCGTTCATGCTTAATTGCCGCGATAATTTTTGTCATATACGCTAATGAAAATTCTTGGTAGGCGGCAGTACTTAGGATCCCGCCCCAGGTATCAAAGACCATAATCGTATCTGCACCGGCATCAATTTGTGCATTGAGGTAGGTAATGGTTGCTTGGGGGATTTTCTCTAGCAAGATATGTAGTAATTCAGGAGCATCATAAAGCATTTTTTTGATGATTTGATAATTTTTGCTCGGGCCACCTTCGATCATGTAGCATGCTAAGGTCCATGGACTTCCGGCAAAACCAATGAGTGGTACGGAGTCAGCTAATTCATGTTTGACTAATTTTATGGCATCAGTGACGTACGATAATTTTTCTTCTACATCAGGGAGCATAAGGTTATTAACGTCCTTTGCTGTGCGAATAGGTTTCGAAAATTGTGGTCCTTCGCCGGTGACAAAGTGCAAACCAAGCCCCATTGCATCGGGTATGGTTAAAATATCGGAGAAGATGATAGCGGCATCAAGCTCAAAACGGCGTAATGGTTGCTGCGTCACTTCACAGGCTAATTCTGGATTTTTACACATGGTTAGGAAAGCGCCAGCCTGTTCTCGTAGCTTGCGATATTCTGGTAAGTAGCGTCCTGCTTGGCGCATTAGCCAAATAGGTGTTTTATCAACGGGTTGACGTAAGAGGGCATTTATAAAGCGATTATTTTTCATTTGCCGATTTTAGCATTTCTTGAATACTTTTATAACTGCGTGGCCAAGGTTTTTGTGCCTGCAGAGACGGTGGAAGTAATTTAGTGCCTTGCTTTGCTGCCTGAGCTGAAGGAAATACACCATATATAACGATATACCAGGTTTTACTTTGTTTTGTAACCTTGGCTATCAAAGCCGTTTCTTGGAGGCGATGGTTCAGAATGAATTTTTGGATGGCGGGTAAGTTCTGTCCAGCAACCAATTGTAAGCTATAGCTTTTAGGATCTATTTTTAAAATACGCTGTTTTTGCAATATGAGTCTTTCGCTCATAACAGAAGTAAATAATGAGCTTGTTTTATTTTTCCTTACCGCGGGTTTACTTGCCATTTTTACAACATGCACTTCTTTATGCTGAGTTTTTACCGGTAATTTTTGTGGTGCGGGTGTTGGCATCGTCGGTTTTTGGCTAACAGGTTGCGCTTGTGTCACAGGCACTTGAGTCGCTGCTGCGGGTTGTGATTTTACAATCGCATTGGCAACTTGATAATCTTTATTAGGTTTGGGCTGTTGTCCTTCACGCATGGTTAGCGGCTTGGTAAATGTTTTGCTTAGCTCAGGTGGTTGGTTAATGAACTGATATAAATAGAGTAGAGCAATAATGATGACGATAGTGATCATCCACCAAAGTGTTTTACCTTTTAGTAATTGTTGCCAATGAAATGTTGTTTCATTGGAGTCTTGCTGTAATAGTTGTTGTGCCGCCGCATTAATGCTGCCGATGGCACCTTTGCTATTTGTATACAGTGTTTCTATTTGCTCCTCAGAGAAAGGGAAATTTTGTCGAGGGCCATTTGTGCTCAGACAACACCACTTTAAGTATGCTGAGGTTTGTTCTAAATTGAGAGGATTGATATAAATATCATGTAAACATTCTTTAGCCGTAGTGGGTGTTAGTAAGGCATTGAACTGGGCCGTAAGTGTCGTGTCGCCAATAAGAATAATGGGCAAGCATGTGCTAACGGGCGTTTGTTGTTGAATAATTTGTAAACATGCCTGGCGCATATCAAGGGGTAATTGCTCTGCATCGTCAATAATAAGTAAGCGCTGCTGATTATTTTGTTTCAAGTAATCGAGTTGTTTGTCTAGCTGGGTAGATGCTGATATTGAGGCGTCTTCTGCTAGTGGTGCGCCGTAATTCTTGTGTAACAGTTCTAATAAATATTCTATACCTGAACACTCACTAGCATTGATGGAAATAGATTGGGTACCGTTTAGTTTTTCACGTGTGAATTGTGAAATTAAGGCTGATTTCCCAACGTTCTTTTCACCCGTCACCAGTAAAAGTGTATTACAAAAACGTACAAATTGCGGTAGCAGATCAAGATATTCTTCCCAGTCAGGCGAGATAAAGAATTTTTCATTATCACCTAAACTAAAAGGGTCAGTAATAAAGCCATGGCTTTTCCAATATTGAGTTGTAGTGTGTTTCTTCATTTTTATCAGTCGGACTCTTGGTTAACAATTCTTGGGGTAACGAAAATTAATAGTTCTTTTCGGCTATCGACAATTGAGCGATGTTTAAAAAGTTCACCTATGATAGGTATAGAGCTAATAAAAGGGATACGGGTTACATTGTTTGATTTGGTGCGTTCGTAAATACCACCGAGGATGACCGTTTCACCATTATTAACAAGTACGTTAGTTGTGATGTGGCGGGTATCAATAATGGGTTGATCCGTGCCAGAGGCTTCTTTACTTTTCGCATCTTGATTCACTTCAAGTTTTAGTAATACCTTATTGTCTGGAGTTATTTGTGGTGTGACCTTTAATCGTAATAATGCTTTCTTAAAGGCTATTGCTGCAGCACCGCTTGATGTACTCTCGTTATATGGAATTTCAGTACCTTGTTCAATAATGGCTTCTTGCTGGTCGGCTGTTAATAAGCGCGGACTCGACAAGATTTCACCTGTGCCTTCGGCTTCAAGCGCTGAGAGCTCCATGCCAATTAAGACATCGTTTGATAAAGTCGCAAGCGCGATTGAGCCAGGAGCTGTGGTACCAATACTACCGGCACCTAAGTCTAAGTTAAAGCCACGACCACCTGGGTTATCTGCACTAGCTGGGTTGGTGATACTAATTTCACGTTCAAAGCTTTTATCAACGGTAACAATTCTAGCTTCTATTTCAACTTGTTTTACTGGAATATCCGTTTGTTCGATATAGTGTTTTATGCCTGATAATTTTTGTGGTGTATCTTGAATGAAAAGCATATTAGTACGTTTGTTAAGAATGATGCGACCACGTGAAGACAATAAAGTATTATCAGAATCTTTTAATGTCTCATAATATATTTCTGCTTTACCATATTTTATGTGGAAGGTTTCATTTTCTAATGCCGCTAAGCTGCTCATCTCTTCTTGTGCTTGTAGTTGGGCTTTATCCTGGGCGAGTATTTCAGTGGCCGGTGCTATAACGAGAACATTACCTTCTTTTCGCTGTACCAAGCCTTGAGTTTTTAGAATGATATCCATAGCCTGGTCCCATGGTACTTGATCTAAGCGTAAGGAAATATCACCTTTGACGCTATTGCTAATAATAAGGTTTGCATTTGTGAATTCAGCTAATACTTGTAACACTTGACGCACTGGAATTTTTTGAAAATTTAAGCTAACACGTTCGCCATGATATTTGTTTTTTCCTGAGAAGGTATTATCTTTGGCTGGGATTAATTCGACAATAAATTGTTTGTTGAGTTGGAAAGCTGCCTCTTCATAGCGTCCTTTGGTATTAATCACCATTTGTACATTATGGCCTTTTTGAAATAAGCTAATCGTTTGGGCTGGGCTTTTAAAATCTTTGACATTGTATTTATGGGCTAAACTTTTGGTGAGCGTGGTGTTTTCGAAGGTAATAAGCAGACGGTCACTTTGGCGAATCATTTTATTTTGCACATTGTCGTGTTGTAAGTTAAGTATTACTTTGCCGCTGCCTGGTTCTTCAGCCGTGCGAAAATCGAGCTTACTAATTCTATTCTTTTGCGAACGACTAACGTTGGCGTTTGTGTTATTGCTGCGTTTAAAGTTGAGTTGCACTTTTTTGTTGTTTTTTGTGATGGTGTAGGTCGCGCTTTTACGTAAATTAATAATCAGGCGGCAACGATGATGATTGCTAATCACTTCAATATTTTTAATGAGATTAGAGTTATTGAGTAATTCTTGAGTTTTTAGTTGATTACCGGTGTTTTTAAAATCGACGATGACTCTGTCTGGGTTGCTCATCACAAATGTGACGGGAGTTGTAGTGATTTTATGGGTGAAGCTTAGGGCAACGTTAGTTTGGTGGTCATTAATCGGTTCGATGTTTAAAGTCGTTAGCCCATTGTTGGCAAATGCCATCGTTGACAGTAGAAATAACAGACCTATAAATAGTCCTTGTTGTAATTTTTTCATCACATTGAATTCCTTAACTTAGTTCTAACTTAACGGCGCGTTTTTGCCATGTGCCAACTTGTGCTGGGACAGATTCTTCTATTGTAATCGTTGTTGTCGTGATTGACACTATGCGACCGGAATTTTGTCCGATATATTGGCCAACTTTTACACGATTCAAACCTGCTGGTGATTGCAATAGGGCCCATAAGATATTACCGGTTTGTACCGTGCCAACCATTTTCATGGCATCGAGCGAATACCGTTCTAAACTCTGTCGTGGTCGTTTGGCATCGGGCCTATTCTGTAGTGCGGCTTTACTAACCACTGGAGAAAATGGGTCACGTAATCTTGGGTTGAGAATTTTGTATGTCGGTAATAACGTTGTTTTGACTAATGGTTTCACAGCGCCGCCGGGACGTTGATTTACTTGCCCCACATAAGCTTTTAAATCTTTTAAATTACTATTTTTGCTACAACTCACCAAAAGAAGGCATATTAATCTTCCCCCATTTCCGTAGACACTCACTTCTACGAACTCACGCAGCCATCTCAAATTGACTGGGTGATTGGTATCCAATCGATGAATGCCTTCGTTTGTGATTATAATACCCTTCGATATACTGAAACAAGC
>JAWUYR010000011.1:0-11178 GCA_034110705.1 Gammaproteobacteria bacterium
ACAAAGCTTGTTTCAGTATATCGAAGGGTATTATAATCACAAACGAAGGCATTCATCGATTGGATACCAATCACCCAGTCAATTTGAGATGGCTGCGTGAGTTCGTAGAAGTGAGTGTCTACGGAAATGGGGGAAGATTACTTAGATTTGATTTAGAGCAAAAGGGAGATAATAGAATTGTTCTCGCAAATAAACTTATGATACACTTCTTATTAATAAAGGATTAACTTATTGATAAGGAGTTTTCATATTACGTTCAAATTCACTAAAAACCTTAATTTTTCTTTGCTGTACACTATTCATGATCAGCGAAGCAAGCGCTTTACCAACACTTTTGCCTGTCCCTAAAAATTTAATCGCTTTTAGTTCAAAAGCGGGCATCGATTTATTTGAGCAGAGTCAGCATAAAGCAGCTTATTGGAAATTAATGCCATACTTTACCACTGAAAAAGGGATTACTTTTTGTGGTATTGCTACCAGCACAATTTTATTAAATGCTATCAATATTGTACCGCCACTGACACCAGGGCATGCACCTTATAAAATTTTTGACCAAAACAATATCTTTACAGCAAAAATGATAAAGGTTGTTACTCCAGAAGATACTTATAAAGAAGGCGCAACTTTACCGACAATTGCTCGTGCTTTATCAACTTTTAATGTCAATATCAAAATGTATCATGGTCGAGGTCATGGAATGAACGTAAACAAATTTCGGAAACTTGCCATTGGTGCTGTAAGTTCCTCGTCTAAATTTATTTTAGTCAATATTTGTCGTAAATATATTAATGAAAAAGGTTGTGGGCACTTTTCACCGCTAGCGGCTTATAATGCGAAAACGGATCGCTTTCTATTTTTAGATGTGGCTCGCTATAAATACCCACCAGTTTGGGTTAAAACAAGTCAACTTTTCAAATCGTTGAGTAAAGGCAATGATTCTTCCTCCCATAAATCTAGAGGCTTTATCATAATGACACCAAAGAAGGGATAATCACTTAGAGATTTTAATAAAGAACAGTTTTTAAAAAGTACTTTAACGATCTCTTGGAGCAATATTTTTCTTTACAATAAAAATACCGATTTATTCTGCCAGAATCAACCATAAATCACTTCATGTTACTTATTACACGCGTAAGACATGCATTGTGCCGCATAATGATCAAATTTATATGTGATTTCTGGGTAACCCTTTGATTTTTCAGGTTGAATCTAGGCTTTTGGACTTCTGTGGTAATCTTGCTAAGAAGTCTTCAGGCGCACTCTATTATCAGGTATAATGCCTCCACTCACATTTATTATGGATAATTTTTAACCGATGCGATTAAAGAACATTAAACTTGCTGGCTTCAAATCTTTTGTTGACCCGACCACCGTACCTTTTAATAAAAACCTGATTGCCGTTGTTGGCCCTAATGGTTGTGGCAAATCGAACATTGTCGATGCTATTCGTTGGGTGATGGGAGAGTCTTCGGCCAAAACCTTGCGTGGTGAATCAATGGCCGATGTCATTTTTAATGGTTCAACGTCACGTAAGCCAGTTGGTCAAGCCTCGGTGCAGCTAACTTTTGATAATAGTGATGGCGCAATCGGTGGTGAGTATGCGCAATATGCTGAAATCGCGATTAAACGAGTTGCCTCACGCGATGGAACTTCAAACTACTATTTAAACAGTACTAAATGTCGCCGTAAAGATATTACCGACGTTTTCTTGGGTACCGGTTTAGGACCGCGTAGCTATTCTGTGATTGAGCAAGGCATGATCTCGCGCTTTATTGAAGCTAAGCCGGATGACTTACGCGTTTATTTGGAAGAGGCTGCTGGCATCTCTAAATACAAAGAGCGTCGTCGTGAAACAGAAACTCGTATTCGCCATAGCCGTGAAAATTTAGAGCGGGTTCAAGATTTACGTGATGAAATTGGTAAGCAATTAGAAAAACTACATCGTCAAGCAAAAGCAGCAGAGCGATATAAGGTCTTAAAACAAGATGAGCGCTTGAACAAAGCACAATTACTCACCTTGCAATGGCAAGCATTAGACACTCAATTGCAGTCGTTTGACAGCATTATCAAAGAGACGGAAGTTAAAATTGAAGAGCGAGTCGCCAAGCAACGTCATTATGGTGCGGAAGTTGAAAAACAACGCGAAGTGCAAAATGAACTTAGCGATGAGTTAAATGAAATACAAGGCCGTTACTATGGCTTAGGTGCTGAGATTGCTAAAGTTGAGCAAAGTATTACTCATCATAAAGAGCGTTACCAACAGTTACAAGATGATCAAAATCGCATTGAGGAATCTACAGGTGAATTGCAACAGAACACTCAAAACGATCAACGTCGCTTAACTGATTATCGTCAAGAATTAGCTAGTGTTGAGCCGAGATTTGTTAGTGCACAGCAATCTCACACTAATTCTGTAGAAGCGTTACAAAAAGCAGAAACAGATTTACAGCAATGGCGTCAGCAATGGAACGAGTTTAGCTCAGATGCAGCTAAAACATTGCAAACGGCCGAAGTTGAACAAACACGTATTAAACATACTGAAACCACCTTAAAAAATACCAGTGAGCGGATTGAGAAATTAACAACCGAGCAAGAAGGGTTAGACTTTACAGCATTGGCTGAAACAGTTGCTAGTGCTGAAGAAATGAATCATGAGATCGCTACAGAGCATGAAGCTGCACAAGAGCGCTTACAGCAATTAAAAGTGAAAATTGATACCGTGCGTCAAAACAATGAAACTCAGCAAAGAGTTTGGGATAGCGGTAAAGAAAAATTACAGGCATCAAAAGGGCGCCAGGCTTCATTAGCGGCTTTACAACAAGCAGCCCTAGGCAAAAATGAAAAGGCGGTTAGTTGGCTAACAAAAAATGAGTTGCACAATAACCCTCGTTTACTAGAACAGTTAAACGTGACAAGTGGTTGGGAAAAAGCGGTTGAAACGGTTTTGGGTCCGCACTTAGAAGCGGTTTGTATAGATAACATGTCTTCCTTAGACGATGTTTTAAATGACATGCCTGAGTCGAGTGTTGAGTTTTTCTTAAGCAAAACGCAAAGCAATAATGATAGTTTTGCCGCGGAGAGCTTAGCCTCAAAAATAGAAGGTTCATCTTCAGTTGCTAATATGGTGCAGCAAGTTTTCTGTGCTGATTCTTTAGGCGAAGCTAAAAAAATACAAGCGTCATTACAAGAAAATCAATCCGTTATTACTCAAGATGGTATTTGGTTAGGTAAAGCTTGGGTGAGAATTGCTAAAGATAAAGACGCTAAAGCAGGTATGCTGCAGCGTGAAAAAGAATTACAAAGTTTAAACGCTAA
The DNA here is from genome assembly GCA_034110705.1 of Gammaproteobacteria bacterium. Taxonomy (GTDB): domain Bacteria; phylum Pseudomonadota; class Gammaproteobacteria; order JABDGN01; family JABDGN01; genus JAWUVP01. Next base: position 3,316 of record JAWUYR010000011.1, read on the forward strand.
TATTGATCAACTTGAAAATGAAGTAAGTTCGGCTGAAGAACAAGTAATTAATGCTAAAGAAATTTTACATGAAGCAGAGTCAGAGCGTGAGACTTTACAGCGTGATGTCAATCAGTTGAATCAAAAAAGGGCTGATTTTGGTGCGCAATTCCAAGTTAAGCAACAGCAACTAGAACAAGGTAAGAATCGAGAACGGCAAATTGCCACAGAATTAGAAGACCAACATATAGCATTAACAGACAGTCAAGACGCTTTACAAAAAGCTCGTAATACCTGGCAGCACGCTTTAAGTAATAGTGAGCAGCATGCAACACGAAAAATTGAGCTAGAAACACTAGGCAATCAATTTCAAGAACGTTACACATCTTGTCGTGAACAAGGACGTCTTAATGCAGAAAACAAACATCAATTAGAGGTTAAGGTTGAGCAGTTAAAGCCACAAATTAATAGCCTGCAAGAAAGTATTGAACGTTCTGAAACTCAATTGAAAGTCATGTTTGAACGTAGCGCGATGCTAGCCGAATCTTTAGGCAAAGGTGAGGGCCCTGTCGCTGAGTTGCAGCAAGAATTAGAAAGTATCTTAGGTAAGCGCGTTACTGTTGAGCAAGAGCTAATGGCCATACGTGCCAAAGTTGAGGAAGTTACGCACAGTATTCGTCAGCAAGAAGAAGCAAAAGAAAGTATTAGCTTGGCAGTTGAGACGATGCGCCGCAAGCTTGAGGAGCAGCGTTTAGAAGGGCGTACGCTTGAAGTCCGTAAAAACACATTTAAAGAACAGGTAGAAGAAATTGATTACCAATTATCGACGGTGATTGACGAAATGCCAGAACATGCAACTATTCATGCTTGGCAAGAAGAAGCTGAAAAAATCGCGATACGTATTTCTCGTTTAGGGGCCATTAACTTAGCCGCTATTGAAGAGTTCAAAGTTCAAGAAGAGCGTAAAAATTATTTAGATGCGCAATATAATGATTTGACCGAAGCATTAGAAACCTTAGAAAATGCGATCCGCAAAATTGATAAAGAAACCAGAACTCGTTTTAAAGAAATCTTTGATAAGGTAAATGTTGAATTTCAGCGTTTATTTCCTAAAGTGTTCGGTGGTGGTAGTGCTCATTTAGAATTAACCGGCGATGACTTGTTAGATACCGGTATTTCAGTAATGGCTCGTCCACCAGGCAAACGTAATACGACCATTCATTTATTATCAGGTGGTGAGAAAGCGCTTACAGCCGTATCATTAGTTTTCGCAATTTTCCATCTTAATCCAGCACCTTTCTGTTTATTAGATGAGGTCGACGCACCGCTCGATGATGCAAATGTTATTCGATTCTGTGCGCTGGTAAAAGAAATGTCGGAAAAAGTACAATTCTTATTTATTAGCCATAATAAAATTGCCATTGAGATGGCAAATCAGTTAACCGGTGTAACAATGCATGAACCAGGTGTGTCACGTATTGTTGCAGTAGACATGGAAGAGGCTGTGCAAATGGCGGCAGCTTAAAAGCTCGCTCTTCCCAAACCAGCATTTCAAGGTTAAAATACCATTATGCTTCGCACTATATTACTCATCATCGGTGTTCTTATCATCCTAGCTATTGCTTGGGACGGTTGGCGACGTAAACGACACCAACAACAAGTAGGCAAAATTAAAAATCTTGAGCCAGAGCTCAATATTGAGTTGGATGATACCGAGCCTTTCATTGCCGAAGAATCTGTTAAAAAATCTATGGGCTTTCAGAGTGAATATGATGAATATAGTGAGCAAGCTAGTGATGAAAAAACGGCCACTAGTTCTGATAATATTGTTAGCACCAAATTTACGCCTCAAATAGAGCGTGATGGTCATCTTGAAATAGAAGCTGTTGATGAGAATTCATCGGCAAACGAAACTAGGCCAAATACGATAGCTCCAAAGCCTGATGAAATTCACTCAGCGAATGAAGTCATCCCAAAGTCTAGGCAAAAAGTTAAAAAAGAGGTTGAGCCTACAGCCAGCCCGCAAATTGTATCACTAACGATTATGCCAATAAATTCACGTCCATTTGCAGGTTATGATTTAATTAAATGTCTGCAGGAAAACAATTTACATCATGGTGAGTTTTCTATCTATCATCGCCATAAATATAAAAATGGTAAAGGCCCTTTATATTTTAGTGTTGCTTCATTAGTTAAGCCAGGCACAATTGACCCGAGTCAATTAGGTACATTATCAGCGCCGGGTTTAGCTGTTTTTATGGAGTTGAATAATCCTAAACACGATAGGCTAGTGTTTAAAAAAATGTTAGCCACTTCACATCAAATGGCTAAAGAACTCAAGGGTATAGTTTGTGATGATAAGCGTGTTCCTCTGCGTGAAGCTAGCATTCAAGCTTACGCTGCAAAAATAAGTTTATAATAAAGGAATAAATGCATGGCAGATAAAATGTCGGCGATGCAACAAGCAGCAAAGCTACGTCAAGAACTTCAACATTATAACTATCAATATTATGTTTTAGATGAGCCGACTATTCCAGATGTAGAGTATGATCGCTTATTACGTGAACTTCAAAATCTTGAAGACCAAAATCCTGAACTAAAAACTATTGACTCACCTACGCAACGGGTTGGTGGTCAGCCATTGCAAGCATTTACTCAAGTTAAACATAAAGTGCCTATGCTCTCTCTTGGCAATTCATTTGATCAAGCAGAATTGAATGCTTTTGCTAAACGCTTAAAAGATCGTTTAAAAAGTAGTGCTGAAATTGAGTTTGTATGTGAACCAAAACTAGATGGTTTGGCGGTGAGCTTACTTTACAATAAAGGTCTTTTAATTCAAGCAGCAACACGCGGTGATGGTAGGACTGGTGAGAATATCACCGAAAATATTCGTACCATTGGTTCAGTTCCTTTGAAATTGCAAGGTAAAAATATTCCAGAGTTGATTGAGATCAGGGGTGAGGTGTTTATGCCTTTAAAAGGTTTTTCAGTTTTAAATAAAAAAGCAGCCGCTAAAGATGAAAAGACTTTTGCCAATCCTCGAAACGCAGCGGCTGGTAGTCTTCGACAGTTAAATTCAAAAGTAACGGCTACTCGTCCATTAGAAATGTGTTGCTATGGAATAGGTGTTATTGAAGGCGGTAGTGTTGGTACTTCACAATGGGATATGCTGCAACAATTTAAACAATGGGGGCTGCGTGTTAACGATCAAATCAAAAGCGTTGACGGTATTGAGGAATGTTGGCATTATTATCTGGGTTTGGAAAAAAAACGCAACTCATTAGCCTATGATATTGATGGTGTTGTTATTAAAGTAAATGATTTTGATTTGCAAAAAACGTTAGGTTTTGTTTCGCGTGCACCTCGTTGGGCTATTGCCCAAAAGTTTGCCGCACAAGAAGAATTAACCACGTTAAACTCAGTCGACTTTCAAGTAGGACGTACTGGTGCACTCACGCCAGTAGCTCGTTTAGGGCCTGTATTTGTTGGCGGGGCAACGATTAGCAATGCGACTTTGCATAATATGGACGAAATTAAACGTAAAGATGTACGTATTGGTGACACCGTTATTATTCGCCGTGCAGGAGATGTTATTCCTGAAGTCGTTAGTAGTATCAAAGCGAAGCGACCTAACAATGCCAAAGAAATTTTTCTTCCCAAAAAATGCCCAGTCTGTAATTCTGATGTAATTCACCCCGAAGGTGAAGCGACAGCACGCTGTATCGGTGAGTTATATTGTCCTGCACAGCGCAAAGGTATTATTCAGCATTTTGCCTCTCGCAAGGCATTGGATATTGATGGGTTAGGTGAACGTTTAGTTGATTTAATGGTCGATAATGAAATGTTAAAAACTATCGCGGATATTTTTCGGTTAAAAGCCGAGGAGGTTGCTGCGATGGAACGAATGGGTGAAAATTCTGCGAATAAGCTAATAATGGCGATAGAAAAAAGTAAGGCAACTACATTAGCAAAATTTATTTATGCGCTGGGTATACGCGAAGTAGGAGAGAGCACGGCTAATAATTTAGCAAATCATTTTGGTTGCTTAAAAGTGATTGAGCAAGCATCAATAGAACAGTTGCTTGAAACCTCTGATGTTGGTGATATTGTGGCTGCGAATTTATATGCTTTTTTCCGCGAACCGCATAATCAAGATGTTATTGCTTCTTTAATTGATTCTGGTATTAACTGGCAAGATATTGATGTTGATGCGGCAGATGAAAAACCTTTAGCAGGGCAAATTTTTGTGTTGACAGGCATCTTGATTGATTTAAAGCGTGATGAAGCTAAAGCTAAGTTAATTAGTTTGGGTGCAAAAGTGAGTGGTAGTGTTTCAAAGAAGACGACTTATATTGTTGCCGGTGAATCTGCAGGTTCAAAACTCATAAAAGGACAAGAGCTTAATATTCCTGTGAAGGATGAATCTTGGTTATTGCAGCTGCTTTCTCGGTATTAGCATATTAGTTAAAGTATCTTTATTTTTATAAGAGTGTCCCACTTGTTGCATTGGTGTGATTTTGGAGTATCGTTAAAATCACAGTTAGTGGGGTGCTGGGGTCGCTGAAGGTTTTAAAATAGCTTGGATCTGCCGCAAGACAAATTTGCCAATAAGATATAATAATGGCTCCTATATTAATAATGCCCCCACAAGCGGCGTTAAAATCTTGTATCGTTTTAATTCCAAAGTGAGCGTTCTCTTTGATAATTTTGGCTAGATCTCTCCAGTCAGTTTTAGCTTCACATTCTTTTGATACATCACATTCAACTTTGTTTGCAATCGTCGTAGTTGGATGTGTTGTATTATGGTGAGGTTCAGTAGTCGAGGTGAAAATGGCATGATGCTTTTCTGCTGTGTCAACATTATTTAAGCTCCTCCAAATAAAGTAGGAAATAATGCTCACTAAAACAACCGTTATCGCCGTAGCAAATATAAGGGGTCTAACTCTTTGAACTGGGACGAGTTGTCCATACCAAGTTTTATCAATTTCACATAAAATTGCTTCTAAGCCTTGTGGTATTGTATATTGTACTGACCAAAGTAAAGGGGATCTATCTTCAAGTGCTGATGCTTTCTTGTCATGTGAAACCTTATCCTCTAACATTTTGGTGATTGCTTTTATACTATCCTTAACTTCTTCAATAATAGTGATTGATTTTGAATAAATAGACAAGCCCATGGCGCAGCGCCATCCTTCTCCAGATGAAAATTGTCTACGGAAATGGGGGAAGATTAATCTGCAGTTGAAACATTAAACTCTAATCTCGGACAAAAAATTTGTGAGTTTATTGGTCCTCTATTAAGTGAATTAGGTCGGTGTTCGCAAGTAATGCCCAGAAAACCTGCTGGTCAGCATCCAAATATTGTAAAAACCCAACAAGATATTGGGTTTTTCAACAACGCTTATGAATATTTCAACCCAAAAAATGTTCGTACCTGGTTGAATCTATTAGTTGTTTACCGCGAATTTTCCACCCACTTATCTAGTGATTTAAGACATTTTGTTATTATTTTACGTAATTTACTAAAGAAACTGTTGGCAACTAAAGAAATTGGTCGCTCGGAGGCATTATCATTTTCTTCAACTTTGAATCTTGATGAGAAATCATTTCCTGTATCCGAATATTTAGATTTCTCCAAAGATTTATGGTTAGGAAAAATTTTATTACCGTTATATGATAATGAAGAGAAAGAGGAGCTCCCGAAAAAAATATTGAGCTCTAGTTGCTCTGTTCCAGGTAAAAGAAAAGAATATACTGAGCACTTAAGAGCTATTGTTTCAACATTACAAAACATGTTATTGGTTGCTGATCTTTTTCAGAAAGTTGAATATACGATTAGTGAATCAGAACTAAAAACATTGACACAAGCTCAGCTTTTCAAAAAAGTGCTGAAGACCTTGGGCCACATTCGTTTTGGCTATCTCAGTGCTTTTGGTTCAGTTGATGATAAAGAATATGGAGTGGAACCAGATGGCATACATACTACTAATATTGGTAATTTGGTGAGAGATTTTAATGAAAGCGATGGTATTGTTATCAAAATAAGAAACATGTGTCGGTATGATAGCTCATTAAAAAGTAATAGTTTAAATTTAACTGATGGATTTTCTGATTATATTAGTCGAGATAGCAGCTTTCCGTCTTTTGTAGGGTCTGTAATGGAAGATTTTTTGTCTATAGGCAGTTTACATAGAGACTATGTTAAGCAATTTCAGGATAAATTAATTGGGGGATTATGAGTGTTTAATTAATTTTTTCTGAGCAGTACCAATCGTGATTTTTGTCTTTATAATAAGATAAGTAAACTCGAGAGGGTGCTTGCTCAGGAAAAATTGTTCATTAATATTGATAGCGATTATAGGGGTGTGTTGAGTGCCTCTAGATTTAGTAAGCCATTCTTAAGCACTCGATTAAAAATATTAGTTACCCAACATTCTTCTCTTTAGCGCTATAACCCAACAATTCACGCATTTTCGCTTGAATAACTTCAATCGCGATTTTATTGGCACCACCACGAGGCACAATAATATCGGCATATTTCTTAGAAGGCTCAATAAATTGTAAGTACATTGGTTTCACTGTTTCTTGATATTGCTTTAACACGCAATCCATATCACGCTGACGTTCATGAATATCGCGTTGCAAGCGACGAATTAAGCAGGTGTCTAGTGGGGCATCCATAAATATACGAATATCGAGTTTGTTGCGAATTTCTGGGTCGGCAAATAACATGATGCCTTCGAGTACGATGATTTGGTGCTGGCCAATTTCACGGGTGTCGTCTGAGCGTAAGTGTTCGCTGAAGTTATAAACCGGAATATGCACGGTTTCAGCATTTTGTAGTTGCTCTAAATGCTGACAAAGTAAGTCATGATCAAATGCATCGGGATGGTCGTAGTTGATTTTGCTACGTTCTTAATAAGAAAGGTTTGGGCGATCTTTATAGTAAGAATCCTCAGAAATAATCGCAACTTGGTCTGAGCCAAGTTCTTCAATAATATTATTGGCGAGTAAGCTTTTGCCTGAGGCGGAAGGGCCTGATATGCCGATGATAATAGTTTTGCCTTGCATGGGAGACCTTCGGTAAATTTAAAGTGACATTATAGCAATGATCGGATGCCCATTCTAGTGGCTAGAGTTCTATTTAAAAACAAAATATTAAAATCGTGTTGATAAGAATTAGTCAGCAGAGCTTCTTTTTAGCATGATGTTTACGGAGCCTGTTCCACCATGATGCTCGTTTGAGGAGCAAAAGGCTAGTACTTGAGAGTTGTGTCGTAGCATACGGTTGACGGTATTTTTAATAGGAGGGTAGTCACCGGCTTGGGTGAATCCTTTTCCATGAATAATGCGTATGACTTTCTTGTGTTCTTGTTGTGCTTGTTTTATAAATTGAAGGATCATTTTTTCAGCTTGAGCAACGGTAAATCCGTGTAAGTCTAACTCTGCTTCGATAGGTAATTTATTCTGGCGTAATTGGCGTAAAATTTTATTTTGTAAGCCACCTTCATGAAAATATAAATATTCTTGAGAGCTTACCGTAGACATCTCACTGAGAAAATATGAAGACATATCATCACTAAGCTCTGGTTGTGTCACGAGTTTAGCTTTAGGCCGAGGTGCTTTATGGTGGACGTTATTATTTTTTTTAATTGGGCTTGCCTGCGATAGGCTATCACGAAAAAGTTTTTTATCATCATCAGAAATATTGTCAGTCATTTACAGTTCCTGGTGTTTAATATGCTATATTATATCAGGAATTAAGAAGGCAATATCGGCTTCGCTAAAAAAAAGAGGTATGCATTGTATAATACAGTAGAAGAATCACTTAAGTGGGCTGAAAAGGAATTTACTCAAGCAGAACTTTATTTTGGTCATGGCACA
>JAWUYR010000012.1:0-29626 GCA_034110705.1 Gammaproteobacteria bacterium
TCGAAGTGAACAAGGCATGAGTTTAATTGTTCGCGATGAACCCGCTGTACACATTCCCACCGTTGCAAAAGAAGTTTTCGATGTTACTGGCGCAGGTGATACAGTTATTGCAACACTGGCTTGTGCCATTGCAGCTGGACAATCATGGTCTAGAGCCATGGCATTGGCTAATCTAGCGGCAGGTATTTCCATTAGTAAAGTCGGAGCAGCTACAGTCACTATTCCTGAATTACGGCGCGCCTTACATAATGAACAACCATCAGGAGCCGGTGTCGTTAGCAAAGAACAGCTCAACTTATTAGTTGAAGATGCACAAGCCCACGGTGAAAAAGTTGTTATGACCAATGGCTGCTTCGATATTTTACATGCTGGACATATTGCTTATTTAGAAGAAGCCAAGCGTCTCGGCAACCGTTTAATTGTCGCGGTGAATGATGATGCCTCAGTGAAAAAACTCAAAGGTGACAGCCGCCCTATTAATACATTAGAGCAACGCATGGCAGTATTAGCCGGCTTAAGTGCTGTAGATTGGGTTCTTCCTTTTAGTGAAGATACGCCAGCTAACTTAATTGCTGATGTACTACCCGATATTTTAGCAAAAGGTGGTGATTACACTGTTGAGGAAATTGCAGGCTCAGATAGTATTTTACGTAATGGCGGCGAAGTGAAAATCCTTTGTTTTAAAGAAGGTTTATCAACATCAAAAATCGTCAATAAAATTAAAGATGAGGACCAATCATGATAATTGTCACAGGTGGCGCCGGGTTTATCGGCAGTAATATCGTTAAAGGCTTAAATGAACGAGGCTACACCGATATCTTAGTGGTTGATGATTTAACAAATGGGCACAAATTTGCCAATCTTACCGATTGTCAGTTTCTAGACTACATGGATAAAGACGATTTTTTACAGCAGATCTGTGAAGATGAAGAGTTTCCAGAATACATCGAAGCTATTTTTCATGAAGGCGCCTGCTCTGCCACAACAGAGTGGAATGGCAAATATATGATGCAAAATAACTACGACTATTCAAAAGTATTACTGCACTATTGCCTAGATCGCCGCATTCAATTTATTTATGCATCCAGTGCCGCTGTGTATGGCAACAACACCACCTTTAATGAACAACTTGAAAATGAAAAACCCATCAATGTATACGGTTATTCTAAATTTTTATTCGACCAATACGTACGTCGTTTACTACCAGAAGCACAAAGCCAAGTGATTGGCTTACGTTATTTTAACGTGTATGGTCCACATGAACAGCATAAAGCCGGCATGGCTAGTGTTGCCTTTCACTTAAACAATCAAATTAAACAAGATGGCATTGTTAAATTATTTGCCGGTTGCGATGGTTATACCGATGGTGCTCAAGAACGAGATTTTGTGTACATAAAAGATGTCGTCGATGTTAATTTATGGTTCTTAGATAACCCTGAAATATCTGGCATTTTCAATTGTGGCACAGGCCGTAGCGAACCTTTTAATAATGTAGCTAATGCCGTTATAGACTGGCATAAAAAAGGTGAATTACAGTACATTCCCTTCCCTGAAAAATTAAAAGGCCACTATCAGAGCTATACTAAAGCTTGCCTTAAAACACTGCGCGCCGCCGGCTATGAAAATACATTTAAGACTGTAAAGCAAGGCGTGAACCATTATCTAGACACTATAAGTTCTTAAATCTATTCTTTTTTAGGCATACCAATGAGTGATAATAATTATTATTATCTAATAAGCTGGATATTCTTGCTTTAGCACTAAATCTATAACATAATCTGTTCTCAAATTAATTTGGAGATTATTATGAAAAAAATTATTACTTTAGCTGCTGTTATCGGCGGCGCTGCTATCTTAGCAAGTTGTTCTGCGCCTATGGCTTCTGGTGCTTTATACACAAACGTAACAACTGGTACATCTGCTACTAGTGGTTCTACTGCTAAAATGGGCCACGCTTGTAACACATCTATCCTAGGTTTAGTTGCTACTGGTGATGCTAGTATCGCTTCTGCAAAAGCTCAAGGTGGTATCTTACGTGTTGCTTCTGTAGATTACAAAGCTAAAAACATCTTAGGTTTATATGGTAAATATTGTGTAGTTGTACACGGTAGCTAAGTTACCTTTAAACACTTCTAAAGTGTTAAAGCCTCAAGTTTTCTTGAGGCTTTTTTTATGCGCGACCACAAAGCGTGGCAAACCTGCAAAATCTTTACCTTGCTCAAGGATCGTAAAATCATGTTCCACAAGAAGCTGTACAACATCAGCTTGCTGCTGAAAACCGTGTTCTAATAATAAATAGCCCTTATCTTTCAATAAACGTATCGCTTGTTGCACGATACACCTAATAGCCGCCAAACCGTTCTCATCCGCAAACAAAGCCAGCTTAGGCTGAAACTGTTGCACAGCAATCTCAATATACTTATCTAACACATCAATATAAGGTGGGTTACTAACCATCATCTCAAATGAATGATCAGCGTAGGAACGCCCCCAGTCATCCTCAATGAATTGAATATTCTCCAATGCTAATGTTTCGGCATTTTCTCTTGCCACTTGCAAAGCATCGCTATCAATATCACTAGCGAACACGCGACACTCCGGGCGCTCATGTGCTAACGCTAATGCTATTGCCCCACTTCCCGTGCCGAAATCAGCAATCGACCAGTTTGCATTTTCAGGTAAGAACAATAAAGCCGCTTCAACCAGGCATTCTGTTTCGGCGCGCGGCACTAAGACATTGGCATTCACCTTAAGTGGTAAACTCCAAAATTCTTTTTCTTGCAAGATATACGCAATCGGCTCACCGGTTTTACGCCGCTCTACCCATTGCCTAAAAAGACAAAGTTGTGCCGAGGTTAATTCTGTTTCTGAAAAAGCGCGTAGAAACGTACGTGATTTGTTGAGAACCGCGGCTAATAATAGCTCGGCATCTAATCTTGCTGAATCACTAGATTCAAGCTCAAGCTGAGCCTGCTCTAATGCTTGCTGTAAATTAAGCATCATCGCTAAGCGAAGCTAGTTGATCGGCTTGGTATTCATGAATCAAAGGGTCAATAATCGCCCCCACATCACCTTGCATAATTTCCGACAATTTATACAATGTTAAATTGATGCGATGGTCTGTCACCCGACCTTGTGGATAATTATAAGTACGAATACGTTCAGATCGATCGCCACTACCGACTAAACTTTTTCGCGTCTGCGCTTGTTCAGCATGCTGCTTTTCTTGCTCATTAGCTAAAATACGCGACTGCAACTGCGCCATCGCTTTTGCTCTATTCTTATGTTGCGAGCGATCATCTTGACACTCAACAACCGTTCCGGTCGGAATATGGGTAATACGAATCGCCGAATCAGTTTTATTGACATGCTGCCCACCAGCGCCAGAAGCGCGGAAAGTATCAACGCGTAAATCCGCAGGATTTAACGTAATTTCATCTACCTCATCAACTTCAGCAATAACGGCTACCGTACAAGCAGAAGTATGAATACGCCCCTGTGATTCTGTTTCAGGCACGCGCTGCACGCGATGAGCACCCGACTCAAATTTCAAATGCGAGTAAACATCTTGCCCGGCAATACGAGAAATAATTTCTTTGTAACCACCATACTCACCTTCATTGTCACTCATAATTTCGACCCGCCAACCTTTTTGTTCAGCATAACGACTGTACATACGAAACAAATCACCCGAAAAAAGTGATGCTTCATCACCCCCTGTACCGGCACGAATTTCTAAATAAATATTACGCCCATCATTCGGATCTTTAGGCAGTAATAATATTTGTAACTGCTGCTCCAAGCGCTCAATAGCTTCTTTGGCTGTGACAAGTTCTTCTTTAGCCATGGCTTGCATCTCCGCATCATCATCTTGCATCAGCTCATTGGCATTGTGCAAATCAGTTTCAGCTTGTTGATACTCATTAAAGCTCGACACCACAGGTTCTAATTGTGAATACTCACGAGAAAGTTCGCGAAAATGATTTTGGTTATTAATAATATCTGGCTCGCTCATAAGAGCACTAAGCTCTTCATGACGTTCGACTAGATTCTGCAGCTTCTGGGTGATGGATGATTTCATGCGTGAATTGTAATTTAAATTTTCACTTTCTGCTAGCTATGACTGAATATAATGACAGATGATACTCCAAAGCTCAGTTGTATCCTTTTCAATGATTTCTCGAGCCCCCTTTAGATTAACCATCTTAAAAGGCCAGTAACTAGTATGCATCAAATCAACACCTAAAACATCACTCGTCTGAAAATTACTATCTGCCAGATTAATAATCAATTTTTTACGAGCAGATGAAAAGTATCCTAAAGATTCTTTCACTGATAATTGATATGAATAAGACTGCATAGCCTCTATTTGCCTCAAATATCCCTGCAAGCAGAGCTGTGGTTCACAATTCTGTTTAGACTTACTAAAGCTCAATAAACGGCCAAAAGTCTCATTAACTAAAACGCTGTCTTTATATTGAAGATCTAAATACCTCCTTAAGCTTTGTTTCTGATCAAAATCAAGCCAGCCAGCACCATGGCACATTAATACACTCAATGTCTTCGCTAGCTCTTTATAAGCAGCTTCTTGATCGACGGTTAATTTCTTGGTCGGTAAATCAATAACAACTAAATTCATAGGAGGCATTATTTTAGTTAACTCAAGAGCTAGTAAAGCGCCATACCCCACACCGATAAAAGTAATCTGCTGATTAACTCCTAGTTTTCTTAGTAATAGGGCTATGTTTGTTGCAGAATCTTTAATAGTTTCATTGGGCCGACTAACATTTGATCTTGTTTTACTAATGTTTTGATTGTCAATTAACAAACAATCATATTGGTCTTTAGCTTGCTCAGCTAAATCATTAAATTGAGAATGCTCTACAAAAAGATCGTTTAAAAAAACAATTATCCCTTTCGCCCTTCCTAAGCATTTAATACAAGTGAAATAAAATGTCGTTGATGACGTCCCTATATTCATAAAATCTAGATTGGCAAGACATGTCGATATGAAACACTGATACAAGCCAGCATACGAACCTGGAACACCTAACTGCAATAACAATGCCGGTTTTATATTCTCTAATTTAACAACATACCTGCTAACTAGAGCATCAGCAAATCTCTTTTGCTCCTCAGTTCCAGCATCTAATTCTACCGGCATATCCGACATCAGCTGTCCTATTTGATTAACCGTAGAATCCTGATTATCCATATCGGCTTTATCACCTTCCACACTCTCTTTCAGCATATTTAAGGCATTACTTAAGCACAATAAGTTTGAGCCGGAGACACCATGCTCTACATCTTCAGAATGAGTATACTGATCGGAATAACTCAAACGTCTTTTAACCACTTTTTCGCTTAGTACCATTATTTCAGGTAAGCTTAAAAACTGCTTGAGTCTTTCTCCGTCACATTCTTGTAATTTTCCCTGACACCAATTCACGGCAGAATCTCGTGTTTCAGCTACCCCACCCGCTTTATTATGGCGATCAGCCCCGGTCACCATTACAGATAGCATATAGTAAAAATCACTCAGCTGGCAAATATAATTAAGCGTAGGCTCAATATTTAACCACGTCGTTATTTTAGGAGGATGACATATTAAATTTTTAAAAAAAGACGCTAAGTCTTTTTCAGGCGATTTTGAATACATAATTATTATTTTTTTTATGATAAGAGAATAGTATAGCCCAAAGTATGAATAATGTTAATTATATTCCCAATAGTTGCTTCGCCCAATCCAAAAGCTTAAACCGTCCTTCATAACCCGCCTTACGCATCTCCACCGTTGGAGCATGCATCAATTTATTGGTTAAATCACGGCCCAACCTCTCGAGTACATCATCTATCGATTTACCTTGTTGCAAGGTACGTTTAGCTTTTTCTATTTCTTGGTCACGCACACTTTCCATTTTTTGCCGATAAGCACAAATCGTTGGGACAGATTTTAATGAATTTTGCCAATCCAAAAAATGTTTTATTTCACCAGTAATTAGTTCTTTTGCTTGTGCGGCGGCTAACTCACGATGACGTAAGTTTTCTTGCACGACAGATTGTAAGTCATCAATATTATAAAGATAAACATCTTCCAAATCACCAGCTTGAGCTTCCACGTCCCTTGGTACCGCTAAATCAACAATAAAAATAGGTTTATGCTTGCGTTTTTTTATCGCAGCTTCTAATAATCCTTTGCCAATAATCGGTAATTGACTCGCGGTGGATGTAATAACCATATCGACTTTATCTAAAGTATCAGGAATATCGCCAATACGAATAGCCGTGCCATTAAGTTTATGTGCTAAAGCTTCACCTTTTTCTATCGTTCTATTAGCAATAAATATTTTAGCAACTGGGATATCATATAAATGTTGTGCGACTAAATTAATCGTTTCACCAGCACCAATTAACAGCACCGAATTATTTTGTAAATTAGTAAAAATCGTTTTCGCTAAACTAACCGCGGTATACGCAATCGAAACTGAATTGGCACAAATTCCGGTAGAAGAACGAACTTTCTTCGCCACCGAAAATACAAACGGAAATAAGTGCCCAAGATAATGACCAATACTGCCATCGGCAGCAGCCTTAGCAAAAGCACCTTTTATCTGCCCCAAAATTTGTGGCTCACCCAAAACGAGAGAATCTAAACCACAAGCAACCGATAGCAGATGCTCAATTGCAGCAGCATCTTCATAATGATAACTATACTGCTCAAGATTCGCTGCCGTATGATTAGCCAACCATTGTTTTATCTGCTCAGCATGCTCGCCTACCGTAATAAATTCGGTTCGATTACACGTCGATAACGTCACCATCTCATTGATCGCAGCGGTACCCTGCAATTTTGCCCACTCCAGCATATCTTGCTCGGCCAAACGCTCACGAATGGCGATAGGCGCTGATTTATGATTAAAGCCGATGATATGTAACAACGAAATTCCTTGATAAGGTTTTTCGCCGATTATAACAGATTGATGTCAAAATTTAATTGAGAAAATTGATTGAAAAAATCCACGTAGCAGACCATCCTTTCCTTTCACACCATTAAAGAGAATATGCTAAAATCCGCACATGAAAAAGCTACTCCCGATATTTCTGTGCGTATTGCTCAGCGCCTGCGCCACCATGCCCGCCAAACAAGGCCCGCTAAACCAGCACATGTCTTGGAAAACACGACAACAACAAATCAAACCTATCCAGCATTGGACTATCAACGGAACCATGGGTATCACGATGCCCAATTATTCACAGGCCGCTTCAATGGTATGGCAGCAACAGAAGCGCGACTACCAAGTTAGCTTGTTTGGTCCTTTTGGGGTCGGCCGAACCACGCTAAACGGCACACCAACAGCCTTAACCTTATTAGCCGCTGGTAAAGAATATAAAGCCCAAACTCCAGAGCGCTTAATGCAACAAGTACTTGGCTGGCAGTTGCCGGTGACAAATCTCTACTTTTGGGTACGTGGCTTACCAGCGCCTAACAGCCCGGCATCAACCACTTTTGATGCCTATCACCACTTAATCGAATTAAAACAACAAGGTTGGCAAATCCAATACGAACGCTATACCGCCATACAAGGCATTGATTTACCGAGTAAATTACGATTAAAAAGCGGCCAACTACAAGTAAAACTAGTCATTTCCAGCTGGAAACTGCCTAACAACTAATCAAGTAAAAAATGCATGGCCTTGCTTGTTTTTGCCCAATATTCGGTTAAAATAGCCGGCATATGAACACGCTCGAATTACCGGCTCCTGGTAAGCTAAACCTCTTCCTCCATATTAATGGGCAACGAGAGGATGGTCATCATGAGTTACAGACCATTTTCCAATTTATCGACACCTGCGATACCCTTCGCTTTACACCACGTGACGATAATAAAATTCATGTGAACACCAAAATTCCAGGCATTGCCGACAAAACCAACTTGGTTTTACGCGCTGCTAAAATGATGCAAGATGCCGATAAGAAACGGCGCGGTATCGATATCAACTTACAAAAAAAACTGCCTATTGGCGGTGGCTTAGGTGGCGGTAGCTCAGATGCCGCAACCACATTACTAGGCTTAAATCATTTGTGGGATTTGCAACTACCGCTAGAGCAGCTCTTACAAATGGGGCTACAACTTGGTGCAGATATTCCTGTTTTTATCTTAGGCAAAGCCTGCTGGGCCGAAGGCATAGGTGAAAAATTAAGCCCTATGCAGCTACCTCACCCTTGGTATCTAATCGTGACACCACCGGTTTCCATTTCCACTGCAGAAGTCTTTTTTGATAAAAACCTCACGCGCGACACGCCAAAATGTGAACCTTCTCTCGACTTATTACAAACAGGTAAAAATGATTGCCAGCGCGTTGTAGCCAATAAATACCCCGAAGTTGCCAGTGCTTTGAACTGGCTTAATCAATTTTCTAGCGCCCAAATGACCGGTACAGGCGCTTGTTTATTTGCTCGCTTTAAAAAAGAACAAGAAGCGCAAAGGGTGCTAGCCGATTTACCCCCAGAATACAAAAGATTCATTAGTCGAGGATTAAATGTCTCTCCGCTATTGACGGCACTAAGGTCGCATAGGTAGAATACCACCCCTACTGGGACGTCGCCAAGCGGTAAGGCACGGGGTTTTGATCTCCGCATGCGCAGGTTCGAATCCTGCCGTCCCAGCCATTTTTCTAAACCGCATAGGAAAAATACCGTGTCAGATATCACTTTGATCAAGGGCAATGCTAATCCACAGCTTGCTAAAGATATTTCTCAAGAACTAAACATACCTTTGTGCGACGTCACAGTTGGTCAATTTAGTGATGGAGAAATCAATATTCAGATCAATGAGAACGTACGTGGTAGTGATGCCTATATTATTCAATCCACTTCAGCTCCAACCAATGACAATTTAATGGAACTGGTACTGATGGCTGATGCACTACGCCGCTCTTCAGTTGAGCATATTACAGCCGTTATTCCTTATTTTGGTTATGCTCGCCAAGACCGTCGTGTACGGTCTGCTCGAGTACCCATTAGCGCAAAAGTTGCCGCAGACATGATGGCCTCCGTTGGCATTAACCATGTAATCACCGTTGATTTACATGCGGATCAAATTCAAGGTTTTTTTGATATGCCAGTCGACAATGTCTATGCAACACCTGTTACCTTTGATGATATTCACTCCAAAAAATTTGATAACCTAATGGTTGTCTCACCAGATGTTGGTGGTGTAGTTCGTGCCCGCGCGATTGCGAAACGTTTAAACGATGCCGACTTAGCGATTATAGACAAACGTCGCCCGCGTGCTAATGAAGTACAAATAATGAATATTATTGGTGATGTTTCTGGCCGTGATTGTGTTATTGTCGACGACATTGTCGATACAGCCGGTACATTATGCATGGCCGTAGATGCTTTAAAAACGAAGGGGGCTAAAACAGTCACCGCTTACGCCACTCATCCTGTCTTATCTGGCCCTGCCATTGATAATATTAACCGCTCTTTACTAGATGAACTGGTCGTAACTAACACTATTCCTTTATCAGCTGCAGCTGAAGCTTGCTCCAAAATACGCCAATTAAGCATGGCACCATTATTTGCAGAAATAATTACACGCGTAAATAACCGTGGCTCCGTTAGCTCTATGTTTGATTAACGGTTGCTAGCGTAATACACATACTAAGACCCTCTGGCAAATTAGTTAGCTTAACATCACCCCCATGAGCCCCAATAATCTCTTTAACCACCGACAAGCCTAAACCAGCCCCAGGTGTTGTTGGTGAGCGTGCACTATCAACGCGATAAAAGGGAGCAAACACCTTCTCTAACTTATCATGTGGAATACCAGGCCCATTATCAACAAAGCTAAGACGAACATGATCTTTCGTTTGACTTACGCTTACGGCACAAGAATTTCCATACTTAATCGCATTTTCAATAACATTAGTCACGGCACGTTTCAGGCTTAACATGCGGCTATAATACGTTAGCTTCTTAATCTCATTTTGAAAAGTAACAGCTTTACCACCATCGACCATGTCATTACAAATCGACTCTATTAACGCCACTAAATCAAAATTCCTCATCAATTCATCGGCATTTTGTTCACGAGCAAAAGCAAGTATCGAGCTAATCATTTGCTCCATGTCATTTAGATCCGCAATAACCTTAGCTTGCAATTTCTCATCACCAATATTTTCAGCACGAAGTTTTAAACGTGTAATAGGTGTGCGTAAGTCATGCGAAATAGCAGCCAGCATATGCGTGCGGTTATCGAGTAAACGTCGAATATTTTGCTGCATATCATTAAAAGCATGAATAACAGCACACATTTCATCTGAACATGTCTCCTCAATCATAGGGGCTTTAATATCATAAGCTAAACGCTGCACTGCTTTTTTTAAAGGCTCAAGTGGCGTTGAAATATATTGGATCACCCAGTAACACAGAACCAACAGAATCATTAACAACACCGTGATTGAGCCGATTAAACCATAAAACATCCAAGCCCTGTCTGGCTTGTGTCCTCGAATATTTAAATAACCATGCTTCAGCAATTTAAGAGTCAGCATTAAATTGATAGCTACCACCACGAAGTGTCGTCAACAATAGTGGCTCTTTTGGATTGTCTTCTAATTTTTTACGTAAACGCCCAACTTGAACATCGATAGTTCTATCAAAAGGTCCAGCTTCACGATTGTGTGTCATCGTTAATAATTGATCACGACTCAATACTCGATTCGGATTCTCTACAAAAGCAATTAATAATTCATACTCACCAGAAGTAAGAGGAATTGTCACCGCATCAGCTGAAATTAATTGTCGTTTGTTGCGATCGATCACCCAATTGGCGAACTTGATATTCGACACCGTTGATAACTGTCGTTGTTTACGTTCGACACCTAAATCACCGATGGTACGCCGTACTAAAGATTTAATACGGGCTAACAATTCACGTGGGTTAAAAGGTTTAGCCAAATAATCATCGGCACCCATTTCCAGCCCGACTATCCTATCCGTATCTTCACCCATAGCACTGAGCATAATGATCATAACATCCGAAGTATGACGAATTTTCTGACAAAGGCTTAAGCCATCCTCACCAGGCAACATAACATCAAGCACCACTAAATCAATAGCATTGTGCTTAATCACCTCAAGGATATCAGTGCCATCATTACCACTGATAACCATAAAATCTTGCTTCTCTAAATACGCTTGGATCAATTCACAAATGTCTTTATCATAATCAACAATAAGTATATTCGTTTTATTTGCCACAGTGACCCCTCTCGTTAAAATGTTAAAAATGAGGAAAATAGCTCGCTAAACCTCAACTTGTATAATACCAAATATAAAAAGATAAGAAACCACTGGGCCCTATAACTCAAGAGCTTAAGCCGAAAATCACTGGAAAAGTTGTCTCGCATTACCTGTACAGATAGTATACAATTGCACAAATTATGATAAGAATAGTGGCCTTAATGTTTCATTAAGGAAACTCTAATACTATCAAAGAATATATCTACACCACGGAACGGTGACGATGGAAAACTGAAAGGACACTTTTTAGTCGGAGCTTCCGCGTGAAACTGTTACGAAAATTAATTATGACAACATTTGGCATCGCGCCATTGTTATTTCCTATGGACATGGCAAGTGCGAAAGCGCCAGTGCCTGAAAATGATGAAGTTTTATCTTCCTCAGAAGATCTTCCATGGCGCAAAGCGCGCTTTATGGTAGAAACTCAAACGGGTACACGCACAATAGGCACAATAGATGCCCTCATCCCATTTATGGGTGACAATGATTTCTTAGTCTATGCCAACCTAATGGCAAAATACGGCACCGGTGCCAGGTGCCAACGGTAATACCTTTGAAGGTAACCTTGGTCTAGGCTTTCGCCGAGTTAACGATGCTGAAGACGCTATTTTTGGCATTTACGCTTACTACGATTCTTTACGTTCAGTTAACGACAACCAATTTACCCAAGTGACTATTGGCGCAGAACGTCTAGGACTTACCTGGGATTTTCGTGCCAATGTGTACCTGCCAATTGGTAAAACCAAATACGATAAAGTCATTCACAAAGGTGGCTCATCTTTTATTGAAGAACATAACATTATTGAAAATGTTAAATCGCGCAAAGAAGTTTCCAGTACTGGAGCTGATTTTGAAATTGGAAGAACATTAGGTTCCAATAAATTGCGTGGCTATTTTGGAGTGTACTCCTTCGGTAGTGAATTAACAGGACCTCGGGCCCGCCTAGAATACAAACTAAACAACCATGTTACCTTTACCAGCACAGCCCAATATGACAAAGAACGAAACGGTCAATTTATTTTTGGTGCCCGCTTCACTTTAGGCGGTGCCAAAGCACCAAGTAATAGCATATACAGCCGTATGACAGCCCCTGTTATTCGTGATGTCGATGTTGTTACAAAAGTAACTGACACTGATTTAACGCGTGTTGGCAACAATAAAGTCTGGGTTGTTGACCCGGAAAAAGGCACCAATGATGGTGATGGTACTTTTGAAAACCCATTTGCCTACATTGATGAAGCGATTGAAGCCGCACCAGAAAACACCCATATTATTGTCATGGGTAAAGAAGACAGCATTTATAAAGTACGAGATGAAATCACCCTACAGCAAGGCCAACATATTTGGGGCGGAGTAGACGACCTTTACTATAATTACGATCTAGACTCATTCACATCAGCAGCAGATGCTAGCGCACATAAAGTTGCCGATGGTAACGGTGTACGGCCTAACCTGGGTGGCAATATTCGCATGAATAATAACACCAGCTTAAGCCATGTTGATGTTACAGTCGACTCACTTGATGATAGCACAGGCATTATCATCTCCAACCTCTCTAATGTGTCGTTAAACGACATTACTATTTCAGGCTTTAATCGTTTGGCCACCGATCGCGGCATTAGCATTGAAAACAGTGCGGCGGTGAAACTCACCAACATCACTCTCGACAATAACTACGTCGGTTTAGAAGCTAAAAATAGTGAGCTCACCAGTAATTACCTAAACATCACCAATAGCATAGCCGAAGGCATGATTATTGATGGTGGCGTGCAAAGCTATAGCGATTTGAGCATTAAAGATAGCGGTAGTGTTGGCCTACGTATGTTTTCAGGCTTTATGTCACTCAATAACATCAATTTCGATGGCAACACCACCGCTGGTATTTTATTAGAAGACAAACACGTCGGCGAACATCAAGAACACACTTTATCGATCACAGGTGGTGTCGCAGGCGATGATCCAGAACTACAAAATACTGGCTGGCAAATCACCAACACCAAATCAAGCTCAATAGAAGCTGATGATGGCTACGGTATTTGGGTTAAAGATCAATCATCTTTAACGGCAAGCAACGGTAGCCTAACCGATAACAAAGCCTACGGCATGTTTTTTGACAAAGGTGTATTTAACCTAGATGGAATGCAAATCAGCGGTAACAAATCTGGGCTTTATTTTGGTAAAGACTCAATATCCGATGACACCTCAATTTTAACCAACAGCACCATTGAGAACAACACCGGTGAGGGGCTGACCCTTAACGGCGGTAATTTATTCGTTGAAGCCGTTAATATCAAAAACAATATCGGCCACGGCATGCAAATTAATGCAGGTGGTACCGCTATTCTCAATAATGTCACGGTCACTGAAAATGGTCTTCCTAGTGTTGAAGATGCACATAGTCTTAGCGATTTAACAAGTGGCATTAAAATTACTGATGGTCATTTAATAGGGAGTAACCTAACTGTTACTAGAAACGCTGGTGGCATTGAAGTATTAAAAGGCAGCCTCAGCATCAATGGTGAGAGTACAGACTCCGGAATAAACAGCACAATTAATAGTAACCATGGTTACGGCATATATGCTCATGGTGCTGATAGTAACGATGAAAATGAACGCTCATTGATCGTTAACAATACCAGTGTAAATGAAAATTTAGCGATTGATGGCGTAACAGATTCTGGTTATGGTATTTACGCAACCGATGCTGATAGCATTCACTTAACCTATAGCACTATCAATCAAAATGACAACGGTAGCATACTCTCCCACTCAAGCACTCGAGATGCGCGCCTAAGTATTTTTGGCAGTGAAATAAAAAATAATAAAGCACAATCTGGAGTCGATGTCACAGGCCTTAATGCCATTGTTAATGTCACTGGCACTGAAATTGGCCATAACGCAGGTACTGGCCTCAAAGTTGACTCACTAGGAACAACCACCGTTACCGGTATTGGCACCAATATTCATAATAATAATGGTCATGGCATCGACGCACAAGGCCAAAACAAAATCACAGTCACCTTAAGCGATGGTACTAAACTAAATTACAACAAAGGCTCTGGTGTACAAGCTATTTCTGCGACAAACAGTGTTGATTTATCGATTATCGATGGTGAAGTTAAAGGTAATGATAGCGATGGTATTCATATTGAATCGGAAGTCGATGTTCCACCTCCTGGCGGCCAACTAACTTCAAATATTGATGTTATTAACACTATCATCGATGAGAATAAAGCAAATGGTATTTACATCCAACAATATTCTTCCGGGATAGCCATGCTAAATCTTAATGGAGCCACCATTACTAATAACACTGGCGGCGGGCTCTATGTCTCACATGGTACTCTTGATGGCACAAAAGTTAATACCACCTTGCAAGACAATAACCATATTAAGTACATCATTCTTAAAGGTGATTTCGCTGAGGATTAATATTCTCTTAAGACAAGGATGTTATTGTGATCCGCATTATGATAACATCAGAGAGTAACTATGCCTTATCGATTTGGCGCACGCCTTAAATTGTAACCACCCAAACTGCAACAAAAAACATACCTTAACTTCCAGCTTTGCAAGATTTGTTGCCGACTATAATGCGCTAATAATGGACTCAGAAATAGATTCCGCAAGAAAATCAGCGATCAGACAGCTTATTTTAGGAAGCTTTACAGGCCAGAAAGGAAACATGGACCTAGAAGACTCAGCACTAATAAACCAACCCAGAGTGGCTTGTTACGCAACAGAGAACCAAATGGTTTTTAATCTTTATTGCTCCGAAAATTGCATGTCAACTCACATAGTTAATTATAGAGATACCTATCTCGGCTACCAAACTCTAGAAACAACACAATCATTAGTATCCTCATTATATAACGCTTTAAAAATGTCCGAAAATTTCGATCACAGTAAACTCTGAGGATCCTGCTTCTACAAGTGTAAATGAGAGTACGTGTTTAATCTCTCCGAGGCAGCCAATTTATGATCAAGCTCAGTCAACAAGCCCTCATTATGAGACCGCTTTTTCTGCTATTGGATTAGCAGGCGCCTCTGAAACCGATGGGGCAGCCCCTCCAACCCCTCCACGAGCACGAGCTATCGCTGCCCCCGAGCAATTTCAGCCAATGACACCAGAGGAAATACGCTTTAAGGAATGGATTCGTTCTGGAGGTTGCTCGCGAGGACTCACTCATCGTGGAACACCAAACTACGCTAACATTATTTATATTATCGTTGCTGTTAGCCTTATTCTTTGCGTTATTATGCAACGATACTACTCTATCTTCGGTGGAGAAAAAATGCCAGCCTCCATTTTACCCTCAGAAACGGCTGCAAATACAACCGCTCCAGCTGGATTTTCGCCCGGCCTACCCGCTTCAGGCTGTCAAAACACAATGGCACTAGCAGAGTATTTATCTGGCTATGTAGGCGCCTTCAACATGACAGGTTTGTCTGTCGGCGATCTTCTCGGTGTTATCATGCGGAATCAAGCAGTTAATGCCACCGTATTTGCCTATACATGGTCTGAATTCATGAGATGTGGCTGGTCCGCAGAACTCACCGCCTTACTGAATAACCCCTTCATTAGCGATGTCACATTGAAATCAATTATTCATGAGCTAAGAAAAATTTAATGGTTGCATGACACAACAAATTTTTGTCTCAAACCAAACCAACGCACATTACGTGTACCGCATGATTTAAGACTAATGACCTCTTACTCCACCAAACCTACTGTAACAATTCCGTTACATAATAGTCATTACCTTTCATCTTAATTTTACACTCGCCCTCTATTATCTTCCTTATCGCAACAACGAAACGGAAAGAGAAATGAAAAAATCAAAAACATTAATTTTAGGAATAACTTTGGCCTTAGGCTTAGGTGGTATGGCCCACAAATTCGTTGGGGTATACAAATTGGTTAAACATTAAAAATCTATAGGAACAATAATGAAAACAATCACAACTATCGGCAATATTGCCATCATCACCTTGTTAAGCGTTAGCTTATTTGGCTGCGTTCTTGGCCCTATGCAAGGATATCGGGGATACACACCTTCTTGTCGTCACAAAAACTGTCGCCGTCATCGGCCCAATCGCGGCACTGTGTGTAAGACTAACCGACATGGACGCACCAAATGCCGTAAGCTCTAAAAAACGTGCAATTTAACCAAAATCTGTTAAAATCGCCCATTCGTATGGACTCTGGTCGCAGGAAGCTATACGTTTAATTAAATCAACAACTTACGGAGACACTACCATGTCTGATACATTTTTATTAAACGCTGAACTCCGATCTGACCTAGGGAAAGGTGCGAGCCGCCGCCTACGCCGTTTGGCCGATCAAGTTCCAGCTGTTATTTATGGCGCGAAAAAGCCACCACAAACATTATCTTTAGTTCATAAAGATATACTAAAAGTATTACAGCACGAAGCATTTTTCTCAAGCATTTTAACTATCGAAATCGATGGTAAAAAAGAAAAAGCCATCTTAAAAGATATGCAACGTCATCCAAGCAAACCTCGTATTTTGCACATGGACTTCATGCGTATTAGTGCTACTGATAAAATGACAATGAACGTACCTTTACATTTCATTGGTGAAGACATCGCCGCTGGCGTGAAAGAAGGTGGCATGGTTTCCAAGCTTATAACTGAGTTAGAGGTAAAATGTTTACCTTCTAATTTACCAGAAAGCATTAATATTGATATTACTAATCTTGAGATAAATGGTTCTATCCATATTTCAGCTATTACTTTACCAAAAGGTGTTGAACTAGCTCATGTGATAGAAGACGAAGCGCATGATCAACTTGTTGTTGCTATTAACGTACAGAGAGTAGCAGAAGAAATTGATGAAGAAGCTGATGTTGAAGTTTCTGCCAGCGACGTACCATCTGATCAAAAAGACAATACTGCAGATGTTGCTAATGACAAAGCTAAAGCGGCTGAAGATAAAGGTTAATGTCTAGTACAAAATCAATTAAATTGATTGTAGGGCTCGGTAATCCGGGCCCTTCTTACGAGGACACCCGGCACAATGCCGGTGATTGGTTTGTAGACCAAATCGCCGCACGCAACAATCAAAGCTTAACTGAAAAAAGTAAATTTTACGGCTTAGTGGGTAAAGTCATTATTGCCAATCGTACCGTACACTTATTAATTCCAACAACTTATATGAATCTTAGTGGCCAGGCCGTTTGCGCCATGGCTAAATTTTATGAAATTGCCCCTAATGAAATTTTAATCGCTCACGATGAAATTGATTTAGAACCCGGTACAATACGTTACAAATTTGACGGTGGGCATGGTGGGCATAATGGTTTGCGTAATATTGCAAAAGCACTCAACACTAAAGAATTTTATCGATTACGCATTGGCGTAGGTCGCCCAAGCAAAGGGGGCGATGTCGCTGACTTTGTTTTAAAGCGTCCCAGTAAAACCGAGCAAACACTTATCGATGATGCCATTCATGATGCGCTAGCGGTGTTACCAGAAGTCGTCGCTGGCAATACTGAAAAAGCGATGAAGGCATTACATACAAAATAACGAATACAAAAGGAATAACTATGGGTTTCAACTGTGGCATCGTCGGCTTACCAAACGTCGGCAAATCAACTTTATTTAACGCGCTTACCAAAGCCGGTATTGAGGCAGCTAACTATCCGTTCTGCACGATTGAACCAAACACAGGCATGGTTCCGATGCCAGATCCACGCTTAGATGCATTGGCCGACATTGTTAAGCCAGAAAAAATCTTACCGACTACTATGGAATTTGTTGATATCGCAGGCTTAGTCGCCGGTGCTGCCAAAGGTGAAGGTTTAGGTAATAAATTTTTATCACACATTCGCGCCACTGACGCTATTGCCCATGTAGTACGCTGCTTCGACGATGATGATATTACTCACGTTTCAGGCACGGTTGACCCAGACTCCGATATTGAAACCATTGACACCGAATTAATTTTAGCCGATATGGAATCGGTTGATAAAGCGTTAATGAAAGCAACTAAAAATAGTAAAAGTGGTAACAAAGACGCCATTAAAGAAAAAGCCTTACTTGAAAAAGTAAAAGTGCATTTAGACGCTGGCCATTCAGCACGTAGCCTAGAGCTGGATAAAGACGAAAAACTCGCCTTACAAACTTGGCAATTAATAACGGCAAAACCTGTTTTATTTGTCGCCAACGTCGCCGAAGATGGCTTCACCAACAACCCCTATTTAGATAAAGTAAAACAAATTGCAGAAAAAGAAAATGCTCAGGTCGTTAGCGTTTGTGCTGCCATTGAAGCTGATATCGCCGAACTTGATGAAGCAGACAAAATTGAATTCATGCAAGAACTTGGCATAGAAGAACCCGGCTTAAACCGCGTTATACGTGCTGGCTACGACTTACTCGCCCTGCACACCTACTTCACTGCCGGCGTTAAAGAAGTCCGCGCATGGACCATTCCTCTAAATGCCACAGCCCCACAAGCGGCCGGTAAAATTCATACAGATTTTGAAAAAGGCTTTATTCGTGCAAAAGTGATAAGTTACGATGACTTCATAGCAGGTAATGGTGAAGCAGGCGCTAAAGAAGCAGGCAAATGGCGTTTAGAAGGAAAAGATTATGTTGTTAAAGATGGTGACGTAGTCCACTTTCGTTTTAACGTATAAAAAAGGCGAGCTATAGCTCGCCTTTACATTACATAAATCTCATC
The DNA here is from genome assembly GCA_034110705.1 of Gammaproteobacteria bacterium. Lineage (GTDB taxonomy): Bacteria > Pseudomonadota > Gammaproteobacteria > JABDGN01 > JABDGN01 > JAWUVP01. The sequence continues at coordinate 19,017 of JAWUYR010000012.1, forward strand.
GTTCCATAATCATAGCGATGTCATCAGCGAAATCATGATCAGCGTACACTAACTCGTCAAAATCCTCGACGATAGATGTATCTAAATCAAAATCGTTATAATCGTTCATATCACTCTCCTTGTTTATAATTTATTATTATTAATACTTGCAGAGATAATAACGGCCAAAGATTAAATGGATATTAATAGAAATAACAATTTTATTAAGTAAAGGTTAAGTAAATTACTACTTTCAATGATTGAAAAAATGAGGTGTTAACTTGATAGTTTCTTAGTTAACGCATAAGATTTAAGTGTCACCATAAAACCCGTACAACGCTACTAACGCTTGCTAGTTTTTAATAAATTTTACACAATAAAAATCCCCGTCAAGCGGGGATTTTTATTTCCGAATATTTCACAAAGTAAAATTCCGAAACAACATTTTTAACTTACAACATATTACGCAACACATATTGCAAGATACCTTCGTTGAAATAATATTCCATTTCAGTTTGAGTATCGATACGACATAACAATGAAATTTCTTTGTTACTACCATCAGCATAATGAATAATAGCTTTAACATCACTTTGTGGTTTCAAGTCATTACCAACACCTGGAAAATCAAAGATTTCATCGCCCGTTAAATTTAAGCTAGAGCGAGTATCACCATCTTTAAATTGCAATGGCAAAACACCCATACCAATTAAGTTAGAACGGTGAATGCGCTCAAAGCTCTCAACAACAACCGCTTTAACACCTAATAACATAGTGCCTTTAGCAGCCCAGTCACGTGACGAGCCCATACCATATTCTTTGCCAGCAACAATCACCAATGGCGTGCCTTCGGCTTGATACTGCATCGCAACATCATAAATTGGTTTAACTTCACCCTCTTTATAATGCTTAGTGTAACCACCTTCTGTGCCTGGAACCATTTCGTTACGAATACGAATATTACCAAACGTACCACGCATCATCACTTCATGATTACCACGACGAGAACCGTACGAGTTAAAATCTTTACGTTCAACACCATGCTCTTGCAAATATTTCCCTGCAGGGCTATCGGCTTTAATGGCACCGGCTGGCGAAATGTGATCGGTAGTAACGTTGTCACCCAACAGAGCTAACACGCGCGCACCACTAATGGGTTTTGCACCTGGAACCTCTTTGGTTAAACCCTCAAAGAATGGCGGTAAGCGCACATACGTTGAATCAGCATCCCACTGATACGTTTCATCTTTAACAACATCAATAGCATTCCACTCTTCATTGCTAGTGAACACACCATCGTATTGTGAAGTAAACATTTCACTTGAAATTTTAGCCACCTCAGCTGCAATTTCAGCATTGCTTGGCCAAACATCTTTTAAGAACACATCGTTGCCATCAGCATCTTGACCCAACGCGTCTTTTTTCAAATCAAGTTTAACACTACCAGCTAACGCATAAGCAACCACTAATGGTGGAGAGCCTAACCAGTTCGCTTTCACTAAAGGATTCACACGACCTTCAAAGTTACGGTTACCCGATAAAACAGAACAAACCGCCAAGTCATGCTCAGTTACGGTTTTAGTGACCGTTTCTGGTAAAGGACCTGAGTTACCAATACATGTGGTACAACCATAACCAACCAAGTTGAAGCCTAAATCATTTAAGTAAGGTAACAATTTCGTTTTTTCTAAATACTCGGTCACTACTTTTGAACCTGGCGCTAATGATGTTTTAACCCAAGGTTTCACTTTCATGCCTTTTGCCGCTGCTTTTTTAGCGACTAAACCCGCTGCAATCATAACGCTTGGATTGGATGTATTAGTACAACTGGTAATCGCGGCGATTACCACATCACCATGATGCATATCGTAACCGGCATCGGTTGGATAGCTTTTATCATAGTCATTCATATTCATGAAGTCTTCAGAGGCAACACGAAAAGCTTCTGGTAACTCACTTAAATTAACACGATCTTGTGGACGTTTTGGCCCAGCCAAACTTGGCTCAATCGTGCTCATGTCTAATACCAATTGTGAAGTAAACACAGCCTCTGGCGTATTTTCATCATGCCACATGCCTTGTGCTTTAGCATAAGCTTCAACCAAATCAATTGTTTCTACTTTACGGCCAGACAATTTTAAATAATCTAACGCCACGTTATCGAGCGGGAAAATACCACAAGTCGCGCCATACTCAGGTGCCATGTTTGCAATCGTCGCTCTGTCAGGTAACGGTAAGCTGTGCAAACCTGGACCGAAGAATTCAACAAACTTACCAACCACGCCATGCGCACGTAACATTTGCACAACACGTAACACTAAATCAGTCGCCGTAGCGCCCTCTGGCATTTTACCAGTCAGTTTAAAACCAACCACTTCTGGAATTAACATTGAAACTGGCTGGCCTAACATAGCCGCTTCTGCCTCAATACCACCAACACCCCAAGCTAAAACACCTAAACCATTAATCATAGTCGTGTGTGAATCTGTACCCACTTGCGTATCAGGATAAGCTACCTTGCGGCCATTTACTTCTGTCGTCCAAACTGCATCAGCCAAAAACTCTAAATTCACCTGATGACAAATACCCGTGCCAGGAGGTACCACAGCAAAGTTATCAAAAGCATCTTGGCCCCAGCGTAAAAACTCATAACGCTCTTTGTTACGACGCATTTCAATCGCAGTGTTGTCCATTAACGCTTTACGCGTACCAAACTCATCCACTTGAATAGAATGGTCGATAACCAAATCAACAGGGTTTAGTGGATTAATGCGCTTAGCATCGCCACCGGCTTTTCGCATGGCATCACGCATCGCCGCCAAATCAACCACAGCTGGCACACCGGTAAAATCTTGCATCAACACACGGGCTGGGCGATAAGCGATTTCAACTTGTGAGGTTTTGTCTTTCAACCATTGTGGAAATGCTTTTAAATCTTCAGCCATCACGGTTGTACCATCTTCATAGCGCAACAAATTCTCGACTAAAACCTTAAGGGAAAAAGGTAGCTTCGATAAATCACCTAAGGTTTTCTCAGCTTCAGGAATACTAAAGTAATCATACTCAGTACCTTTAACATTGAGAGTTTGCTTGGCTTTATAGCTATTAGTTGTCATTAAATTAAGCTCCTTGATATTATAGATTATGGTCAGAATTTACCTAAATTAATAGCATTAGCTTAGGTAAAGTCTGAGGGTGAATTGCGGCGCAAATATAGCACATAACGCCCATAAAAGGAATGCGAGGTATAGAGGCGAGACAACCTAGCTTAGCGGATATAACCAGAAGAAAAATTAATGTGAAGTCAATTTACTTTGATTAAATCAATCATGAAAACCCCAATTCTCTTGACAAAAGCCACCTAAATCGCGAGAATAGCCGACCTTACAAAGTATGGCTATGTAGCTCAGTTGGTTAGAGCACGGCATTCATAATGCCGGGGTCGGTGGTTCGAGTCCACCCATAGCCACCATTTCAAGCTAATACAATCACAAATTACAACGCGTTGCGCTACCTTAATCATTATTTAAGCAAAATTTTGTTACAATGCAATGAATAATGATCACCAACAAAAATGAGACATAACCCTCGTTATGCCAAAGCCCACCAAAAATATAACATTAATCTCCCACTCTTTCTGTGAACAAAAAATATGCCTCTAGCATTAAAAAACCCTGCTCAATATATCCATCCTGAAATTTTTTTTATAAGCTGTGTGTTTGGAATTACGAAAATGCATCTTACACCTATAACTGATGATCAGCATATCGCTAATAGCGTTACTTCGATTGCCTTATTAAGTGATAACTTTACTATTATTTCGATTTATTATGTGGAGGTTAACAAAATTCCTATAAAGACCTCTTGTGGTTATGTGGCCGAGGTCTCAGATTGTATAATAGATTTTTTATATAGGCAGGGAAGAAAAACCTATAAAATCAGATTCGATGTCTTGAATCCAACTAAACCTTTGTGCCAAATTACTAACGTTGGGAATGATTCGGGTATGGAAAATATTGTATATTCCGCTTACAAAAAAATGCAACGTAGGAACTCAGATGCGAACCCAGATGGTACATCTGAAAAAAACGCTTATATTTGTCTAGGCAGAACAATACTTGTTACAATCATTCCAATGAGTGATAAATTCGATTCCACATATTCACCAACTCATGATGACATATTTACAAAAAACTGCGTATTGACTTTATATAAGCCAGCAACCAAGGAAAATAGGTGGTCATATATTGATATCATTTATACCACGCCTAATAGTTCTGATTTATACATAGCCGAAATCTACAATTCGTTTGAGCTTGTTTCTCAGAGTTATAAATATTTTGAGTTACGAAACGCTAGTAATAATATTACATGTTTAGCAAAATACAAAAAATGGTTTGGTGAACGTTATATAATAATAGGTACTAGTCTTGGGTGTTTGTTTTTTCTAGAATTATCAACGAAAAAAATCCAAAAAAAAATCCAAATATCAAGTGATCCTATTATCTCTTGTGTCATACTTAATGCTGGTAAGAACGCCATTGTAGTTGCTGTCACAGCCCAACATTTGTATTGTCACCTTGAGGACGGTAACCAAAGATATGGCCACGAGTTAAGCGACAAACCCAAAGCGTTATTTGTAGTTGGTCAGCATCTATTGATACTATATGATAATGATACATGCCAGCTAATTAATATATATGAAGAATTTGCTAGATGCCAACCTGGTTTGAGACACAATCATCCTTCTTGTGATCAACTCTTAAATTTGTACCATCAAAACAATTCTTTTATGCATAAGATTTTATGGAGTAGTATTCACTTAAGGAAATCTAATTTACAATCTTTGGCAAGAAATAACCTGTTAAAGCTCATAAACCGCAAGGTTATTATTTCTGAACTCAGTAGAGTATCTAGCGACCAAACTGAAGCTGAACAAACAGACATCAAATCAGAAATATTTTTTAGAAATCTATTTCAATCCTAATCTGTAGTAGCTCAAACCTTAAGTTTTTTTTATAAGCTGTGTGCTTGGAATTACAAAAATTCATCTTACACCTATAACTGATGATCGGCATATCGCTAATAGCGTTACTTCGATTTCCTTATTAAGTGCTTTCCATCACCAATAAACTGAAAATTGATGCTGAACCTGAATTTATATTAGTTTATGTCTCAGGTATCGGCATTGAGTGCATTGGTGCTGGCGGCAATGATTTTAATGCAGCAAGCCAATTTTGAGATTGAGTTAGCTTTTTAAGTACTCCTTCAATAGCCAGACCTCGTTTAGCTGAATCACTATTTTTATTCCTGATTTCATCTAAAGAGCTCGACAGCTTATCTAAAAAAACATTTCTTTCATTTAAATTCGTAAACTCTTTAGACTTATTAAAAAAATAATTTGCCAGGTCCTTTGTCGATAACGTATCAACATTTAAGCTTATTAGCTTTCTATATTTTGGCCCATCAAATGTTCGCCCCATTGCACTCCAGGTTAGATCGTCCACTCCGACAAGACAAGCATCTTTTGTAATAAAATAGGCTTTCTTTTGTTCTGATTTTTGTAAATCAGACTGACGCTTCTTAATAGCGTCTCTGTGAGCCACAGTAAGAAGCTTTAAGATGTTGAACATTAATTGTTTCGGAAATTTCATTTAAGAGTTTAGAACATCCTTTCCCACCAACCTGTGATAAAACACTATGTATAATTTGTATTACTGCTTCAAAGTTATCCAGTGAGAATAATGTATTTGTGTTTATCATGACATAGGGTTCTTGCTTAAAAAAAGATACCCCCCTAAAGACAAAAACATCCTCAGAGAAAGAAACCTTGCCAGGAACTAAAAACTCTCCTTCCTCAATAGCCAAACCTTTCACATCAACGGAATAATTTGTTGAAAACCCGTATATTATTCCGGTGCCCAAACAATGTCTTTCAATAAATCTTTCAGCATCGCTTTGATTTTTCGTGCCAGAAATATAAGCCGACCCCTGATAAGTTGCCCTATTATGCCTAATGTGGTCGAGTAGAGAGAAATTAGCCATGGCAACTTGTTTTTGATTCGTAAGCCTAAGATATGGAGCAGCATCACAACCCTTAGGTATATTCATAAGTGAGGTTCCACGAATCAAAACTATCTTGTCCCTTACTATTTCTGCACCTTTTGATAAATGTGGCGTTATAGCTTTATCATATGGGTGAGATACTGAACAAGGTGATTCTGGCTCTTTTATATTGATATCTAATAATGAATCAACTTTATGAGTTTTAGCTGGTGTCTGACTTATAGTATCAAGCCTTAACCAATTTATATTTGGATTATTGACTCTCAAGATTTCTTCTACACTCATACCGACCCCCTAAATTTTCTTGACGTCAATCTTTTAGAAAGAACATCATCATTATAAAACCTGGTAAAGTGCTTCTCATTTTTTAAATGACCGACATATTTTATAAAGTTAATTCACACTTCAAACCTACTGCCACAAAAGAAATTCGATACCTGAAATAAAAAAATCATCTACACATAGTAGACGATATTTACAGTATAAAGTTCGATAAAATAAAAACTTATTATTTCTTGCAGCAAGATTTACAATCAAACTATAGAGGCTGGAATTTGCTCACCAACAAGTAATATCATTATTTATACTCGCTATCATTATCAACTTTCTTTATGAATCAAGTCGATGCTGCACTAAACGATGTTTCAACGCTGCTATATAAGTATAAGCTTTTTCAATCCTCGCAACTTTAATTTTATGCGAGGCAACGAACTTAGCAAAGTAAAATATTGTCTCTTACTTTTGAGTGCCCATCAAAGCAGGGGAAGATCAATCCGAACCCTTCGACTTTACTTAATGTGGGTTTAATGCCACTCATATAGAATAAAGAAAATAACAATCTGTTGGATAACAATATGGTTATGTCACTGAATAGAGTAAAGCATTGGGCAAGATGGGCAGAGCAGTCTTTTCAGATTCCCCATAGTAAGTCTAATGTTGATTCGACATTCAAAATTCTGGTCTTTTTTAATTCTGATACCAACCATACTATTGAGGTGGGGGATATGCATGAAGAAAATCGTATGGAGGGTTATGATTTGTACACTCAGTATAATTCATTCCCTTTATTTTGGGCGATTGAACATAGTGAAGCGTTAGCTATTAGGTTAATTAACCTTGGGGTAAATATTACCGAAAAAATCGATGGTTATACTGCGCTTCATAAAGCTGTGATGTATGGGAAAGATAAAGTCGTGCAATTATTATTGTCTAGAGGTGCAAATGCATCAGTCCACTCTAAAGATAGAGAAAATTATTCTTTTCAACCAAGCCGTTATAATGGTCTAACCCCTTTACATATCGCCGTTGATAACGATCTGATTCGAATTGCAAATATGTTGCTACATGCCGGTGCCAGCTTACACACCATAGCGTTAAACACTGAAGAAATAGGCTTCATATCATCATTAGAATTAGCAAGAAAAAAAAGCAATCCAAACATGATTAATTTGTTAAAAATACCACCCAAAATTCGTTTGGGCAATCAAATGATTGCTTTTGGGCAGGCTATATATCAGTTAGGATTTTTAGGTAAAAGTGTTAATACTGAAATATTAACCAACTTATTTTTTACACATTTTCCTGCGGGCCCAAATGTATCTCTGTTCGAAGTAAAAAGGCTTGCTAGGAGATTATTTACTAAAATTATTGATCTTTACTCAAGGATGGAACTAAAAATTTCTTTTTGGAAAGAACCACGCTGGCCATATTTGGCAGAGTGGCAATTATGGAATAGTCTGCATATACAGTATTTAATAGAGAATAGACATGAATGTTCATTGTTGCAACATGAGTATGATAAGCGCTTTGGTTTGGAGCTGTTTCAGCCTAACTAATTAATGTTTTACTGATTGTGTGATTATTTTCAATACCTTAAATCACCACTAAATAGATAGTAGTCGTTGCTCATTAAGCAATAGGCTAATATTTCCAGGTCAAGCTGCTCATTGGCTTCACTATAGCGGCTGGATTTTCAAATGCTTTGTGTCCGATGACATGTATATTCACTAGTACACCCCAGGGTTAAGCGAAAACCTGGGAACAATACCCTGCAATACTGCGGGTGCGAGAGAGATCACCTTATAAAACATCAGGCATGCCTAAACCTCAATTTCAAGGCGCATAAACTGACAAAATTGAAAAATACCGCTATAATCAACTCATACATAATAATAATTACCTGTTAGACACTAATGGATTAAATCAACGTCATAACAGAGTCCACAAAATTCTTAGTTTAGGAGTCCTTAGTGGCTGATGAGCATATGGATATTCCTCATAGTAAATAATACCCGCACACTTTTAATCTCTTGTTTTTTATTGCAAGGGATATTGTGATTTGGCTGATACTAAGTAGGAGCGAATATGAAACCGAAGGTAATTATTTTAGGTGCAGGAGTAGGCGGATGTGGCACGGCTCTAGAGCTTGCTGATGCCGGTTATAATGTTGTGCTTATCGAAATGCTTAATGAACTTCTTGTAGGTACCAGCCAACGTATGCCATGTCGTTTAGGGCTTGGCTTTCACTATATAGATGTAGCAACCGCTATTAAAAATCTGCACGCTGTTTTAGCATTAATGAAAAAATATCCAGGTTTTAGTTTAGGCGAAGAATTTACAAATGAGCATCGTCTTAGACGTGGGCGTTATTTTATAGTTGAAAATTCTCAATTTTCAGCTGAGGAAATACTACAATCCTATGGCCAACTTAAAGATACTTATGCCCAGCTATGCCATGAAGATCCCAGCAATCAAGTATTCGGTTCACCTGAGAATTTTTTCACCATACTAGACTCCTCACAATATCCTGAAGTAAGCAGTGACAGCAAAACCATACTGGGTATAGAAACAGCAGAATGCATTTTGGATTGGCCAAAAATAAAAGCCTTTATTAGCCAAAAAATTATACAACACCCACGCATTCAAATAAAATTGAACACCGAAGTCACTAATGTCCATTCCAGGGCCAACAGTCAATATCGCATTGAATATCAAGATCCAAATAAACAGAGCATCCTAGATGCTGATATTGTTGTGAATTGTACATGGCATAATATCGAAAAACTAAATAGTAAACTCGGAATAAAAGAGGTACATAGCTCAAGGACTCAGCGTTTAAAAGCCATGGTTGAAGTCACAGTGCCCGATGAACTTATCGAAACGCCCTCAGCCTTGTTTTGCTTTGGCCCACATGCCGCCTTTACCAATTTGGGTGATGGACGAGGTTTTTTTAACTTATGAACCCATCACCAATGTAGAAAGCTCTACCGAGCTTAACTTGTCATCGCGCATGAAAAAACTAATGTCACCACAATTACGAGATCAAAATGAAACCACTGGCATTGGAGAAAAAATAATTGCTGGTGCAGCAAAATATTTGCCCGCATTGACGGATGCAAAATTATTGAAGGTCCATTTTGGTATTGTTCGTAGCTTTGGCGATGCGAATATTTTTTCTTCTGAAAGTAAAATTCATGCGCGACGCGAATCGGGCGTGGAGCAACCCGCTCCAAATTGGATTGTTAATGGCTGTATGAAGCTAACTTATTTTGTTTTAAATGCCCAAGAAGTGCTACGTATGGTTGAACAAATTAATGCCGAGCGACTTGTTTCTCCGGCCAAGGCACACATCACCCATAATAAGGTTCTAAAGTCTGAAGTTACACCTGATATTAGCTTAAGAACAACTAACAAAACTCATTATTCAACTGCCCTGCACTAAAAGCGTACATTTATGTCTAACTCTACTATTTACCTCGACAATATTGTTAATAACTTACCTCATTTTATTTTTTGGAAAGACAAACACTCGAATTTTGCAGGTTGCAATCAGATATTTGCAGAGGCGGCGGGGTTTTCCTCACCCACAGAACTCATCGGCAAAAGTGATTATGATATGCCATGGCAAGAAAATGCTGCTGAATATATTCAAACAGATAAAACTATTTTAAACAGTAGTATTGCACAAAATTCTTATGAAGAAGAACAGTCCCAGCAAGATGGTAGCATTGCCATAATGCTAGTGAGTAAACTTCCTATTTTTTATTTGCAGAAAAAATCTATTGGCGTACTCGGTATTTACATGGATATCACCGAGCGTAAAAACATGGAGAAAACATTAATTGTTGCTAAAGAGAAAGCCGAGGCAGCGAATAAAGCCAAAGAAATCTTTTTACAAAATATGCGCCATGACTTGCGCACACTTTTTTCCGGCATATTAACTTTATCAGAATGGATGACAGAACAAGAAACTAATTCAGATAAAAAAGAACATTTAGAATGCATAACACAATCAGCACGCGTATTATTAAGCTACATTAATGACATGTTAGAACATGCACAGACAGGTATCAAGCCGCTAGATATTATAAACACCTCGTTTGATTTTCGCCAAATCATTAAAGAAACCCTGGAAATGATAAGGCCAGAGGCATTGAAAAAAGAATTGCGCCTAACCTTAAACTATCCCGACAAACTACCGAGGATGATCTATAGCAGCGCAACCTCTCTCAAGCGAATCATGCTTAACCTGCTTGGAAATGCCATAAAATTTACGTTAGCAGGAG
>JAWUYR010000013.1:0-8040 GCA_034110705.1 Gammaproteobacteria bacterium
AAAAAAGGCCACTTAACCGAATTATTAAAAAGCTTGGGCAAACTACCAGGCGATGAGCGCAAAGAAGCAGGGCAAAAAATTAATGACGCCAAGCAACAAGTGTTGCAACTTGCGCAACAGAAAACCGACGATTTAAAAAACGCGGAGTTGATGCAACAATTAGCAACAGAATCGATAGACGTTACTCTACCAGGCCGTGGGCAAAGTAAAGGTAGCTTACATCCTGTTACAAAAACACAACAGCGCGTAGAAAGTTTTTTCAAAAGTATTGGCTTTACCGTAACCGATGGCCCTGAAATTGAAGATCAATTTCATAACTTTGAAGCATTAAACATGCCAGAACATCACCCGGCACGTGATATGCAAGATACTTTCTATTTTGCTAATGGTGATGTGTTGCGTACACATACTTCATCGGTGCAAATACGGCACATGAAAGATGGTGAGCCACCATTAAGAATTATTTCGCCGGGTAGAGTATACCGAAGTGATTCAGATCAAATGCATACACCTATGTTCAATCAAGTTGAAGGTTTGATGGTGGATAAAAATGTTAGCTTTGCTAATTTAAAATCAATTTTAGAAATGTTCATGCGTAATTTCTTTGAACAAGATGTTGAAATGCGTTTGCGTCCATCTTACTTCCCTTTTACAGAGCCATCAGCTGAAGTGGATATTCGTCTTAGCGATCCTAAGCATCCACTGTGTGGTAAATGGTTAGAAGTATTAGGATGCGGCATGATACATCCTAATGTATTAGAGGCCGTTGGCATCGATAGTGAAATTTATACGGGTTGGGCATTTGGTTGTGGAATGGACCGCTTAGGAATGTTGCGTTATGGGATTGATGATTTACGGCTGACGTTTGAGAGTGATCTTAGGTTTCTTAAGCAGTTTGCTTAAGCATTATTAGGATAGTGGGTTTTAGTAAAAGTCACGTAGTGAGTTAACCCATTAAAAATCCAAAACAAAAAGTGAGGTTTAAAAAGTGAAATTCAGTAAAGAATGGTTATTGGAATGGGTCAACCCAAACAAAAGCACAGAAGAAATCTGTGAACAACTCACTAACTTAGGTTTAGAAGTAGACTTTTTTGAGCCGGTTGCTGCAGATTTCTCCGGCATAGTTACCGCCGAAATTATCGCTACCGAACAACATCCGGATGCCGACAAACTAAAAATTTGCACCGTCAATGCCGGTGATGAAACTTTACAAATCGTGTGCGGTGGTAAAAATGCCAGAGCTGGGATTAAAGTTTCTTTAGCTAAAGTCGGCGCTGTGTTACCTGGTGATTTCAAAATCAAAAAAGCGAAATTACGCGGAATAGAATCATTTGGAATGCTATGTTCAGAGACTGAATTAGGCATCGCTGATACATCAACTGGTATTTTAGAGTTACCAGCGAATGCACCAATCGGAATTGATATTCGAGATTATTTAAAACTAAACGATGATATTATTGATATCGACTTAACACCAGATCGTGGTGATTGTTTGAGTATTAAAGGTATCGCACGTGAGTTAGGTGTTACAAATCAACAGAAAGTAACGCAACCAGAGCTTAAAGATGTTCCGGCTAGTATTGCTGAGAAAATACAGATAGAAGTTGAGGCGGCAGAGGCTTGTCCACGCTATTGTACTCGAGTTATTAAAGATGTAGACGCGACTAAAGCATCACCATTCTGGTTGACTGAAAAATTACGCCGCTCAGGTATTCGGAGTATTAATCCTATTGTAGATGTAATCAATTACGTTATGCTCGAACTTGGCGAACCAATGCATGCTTTTGACATGAGCCAAGTTCATGCACCAATAATAGTGCGCATGGCAAAAGCGGATGAGAAAATTACTTTGTTGGACGACAGCATCGTAACGTTAAAAGATGACACCTTACTGATTACCGACAGTAAAAATGCTTTAGCAATTGCCGGAATTATGGGTGGTAAAAATAGCGGCGTCGAAATAACCACGACAGACATCATTTTAGAAAGTGCTTTTTTTAATCCATTAACTATTATGGGTAAAGCAAGACGCTATGGTATTCAAACAGACTCATCACATCGTTTTGAACGTGGTGTTGATGCTTACCATACTATAACGGCGATACAACGCGCCACACAATTAATTCTTGAAATTTGTGGTGGTCAAGCAGGGCCTGTTAATGAGCACGTTACAGAAACTGATTTACCAACAAGCAACACTATCACTTTGCGAGAAACACAAATTAGTCGTTTGCTCGGCTTCGATATTCCTAGCGAGCAAGTTGAAGATATTTTAACGCGTTTAGACATGCAGCTAAAAGGCGAGGATGGTGTTTGGCAAGTGACAACGCCAAGACATCGTTTTGATTTAACCATTGAGCCTGATCTTATTGAAGAAGTTGCACGTGTTTATGGTTTTGACAAAATCCCAAGCATTGCACCGATTGATCAATTGGTCATGTTAGAAGATTCAGAGCAAGAGTGCAGCTTAACAACATTGCGTCAGCAACTTGTTGAGCGTGGTTTTCATGAAACGATGACATATAGTTTTATTGATGAAAAAATACAAAATTTATTAACGCCAAAAGTAGATAACATTTATCTAGACAATCCTATTGCTAGTGATTTAAATGTAATGCGTAATAATTTGTGGGGCAACTTAGTTATAGCGGTTGCTAACAATCAAAAACACCAACAAGAAAGAGTGCGCTTATTTGAAATTGGTAAAACGTTTGAAAAAAGAGCCGAAACTATTTATCAGCCGAATATTATTGCAGGGGTTATTAGCGGTTCACGTTATCCAGAACAATGGAATGCCAGCAAAGATAAAGTTGATTTCTATGATTTAAAAGCAGATGTTGAAGCATTGTTACCACAAGCAACTTTTACACCCGCAGAACACTCAGCATTGCATCCAGGGCAATCTGCCCAAGTCTTTTTGGGTGAAAAAGCTGTCGGCTGGCTTGGTGCATTACACCCACGAATCTCGCAAAAGCTGAAAATCAGTGGTCCTGTGATGTTATTTTCGTTGAATATTGAAAAAATTGTACAAATACCCGTCAGCCAATATCAACAAGTTGCCAAAAATCCTAGCATTCGTCGTGATCTCGCTCTCATCGTTGAGGAAAAGGTTACATTCCGCCAAGCCTATGATATAGTTGCCAATTCAGCAAATGACTTATTAATAAGTATTAATGTATTTGATGTATATCGTGGTATTGGAGTTAAGCCAGGTTATAAAAGCATTGCATTAAGTTTGCTGTGGCAAGACCCTGAAAAGACATTAGTTGATGACGAAGTTAAGGGGGCAATGCAAAACATCATTAAGTCACTAGAGACAGCTCTAGGGGCGGAACTGAGGGAGTAAACATGGCAGCGTTAACTAAAGCCGATATCGCTTTATTTTTAACTGAAAAGTTAGGGCTAAACAATCGTGAGACCAAGGAACTGGTCGAGTCATTTTTTGAAGAAATTCGTGGCTCATTAGAAAATGGTATTGACGTAAAATTATCAGGCTTCGGCAATTTTATTTTACGTGATAAAAAAGCCCGTCCAGGCCGAAATCCTAAAACGGGTGAAGATAAAATCATTAGTGCACGTCGGGTAGTCACTTTCCGCCCAGGACAAAAACTTCGCGCCCGCATCGACCAACTAACTGACAATGAAGATTCCAGCAACGAATCGGTTAATTATTACGACGATGAGTAGCACAAATCCATTACCTCCAATTCCAGAGAAACGTTATTTCACCATCGGTGAGGCGAGCGAACTTTGTAGCGTAAAAACTCATGTGTTGCGTTATTGGGAACAAGAATTTAATCAACTAAGACCGGTTACTCGTAAAGGCAATCGCCGCTATTATCAACATAAAGATGTGTTACTGGTTCGACAAATTCGCAGCTTATTGTATGAGCAGGGTTTTACTATCAATGGTGCACGCCAACAATTTTCATCTAACGGAAAACAAGGTGGTGCAGCAGATGTCAGGTTGGCCGATCAAAAAGATGTATTGAATAACCTTTGCCAAGAGCTAGAAGCTATTGCTGAAAATCTTGTTGGTTAATTCAAAAATAAAATCCCAATAAACATAATCATCCCTAACCAATTATTATTTAAAAAAGCTTTGAATGATTGCCCATGTTTCAATAAATTTTGTTGATAAACGCAAAGGGCAATAGCGATTAAATAAGCTATCCAATAGGCAATATTAGCTTTTAAAATAAGCCCTAACCACAAAATCCCCAATAAAAATAATAGTTGCAATAAGCCTGTGATTTTCAATGCATGTGAGCCAAATAAAAGAGCTGTCGATTTTAAACCTAGTTTCTTATCATCCTCTTGGTCGGTAATGGCATACATAGTGTCATAGGCAACTGTCCAAATAATTGTGCTGAAATATAACAACCAAGCGATAAATAGCAAATGATTTTGTTGGGCGGCAAAGGCCATTAAAATACCGATGTTAAAGACCATGCCCAAAATAACTTGTGGCAAATAAGTAAATCGCTTACAAAAAGGATAAACAATTGTTAAAGGCACCGTAACGCAAGCCACCCAAAAAGCAAACAAATTAAGCTGCAGCACCAATACCAAAGCAATAAACAACAAGCCAACAAACAACGCTAAAGCCTGCCATAATTTAACAGCACCACTAGCCAATGGCCGCAGCTTAGTTCGTGCCACATGCGGGTCAAATTTACGATCAGCAACATCATTAATCACACAACCTGCGGCACGCATAACAACGGCACCGAAGACAAAAATAACCATTATTTTGACCGTAGGGTGAAATAACCCTGCGATCCAAACGGCCCATAAAGTAGGCCATAAAGTTAAAAATATTCCGATAGGTTTATCGAGACGCATAAGTTGGAGGTAAGGTTGGAGTTTGTTCATGGAGCGATTATACGGGAGTTTGTACATTAAAAAAATCCTAATTTTTATTTGTTATTATTTCATTCTAGGCAGATAATTCATATGCAACAATGTAGTCTTAGTGGTATTGCCTGTACTGAACCTTTGCAAGTGTTACGCTTTGCGCCATGGCTAAAGAAAGAGATACCAGAAGTCCTTATTGACTTTTAAAACCACATCTTTATAATCGCGGCTTTATTTATTATAAAAATTAATAAATGCAAATTTAAATTAAAGCGCGTCATTTCACTAATAACACTAAGCGCAAAAAAAATCTCGAGAGGAAGATATATGTTTCAGCGATTATTTGTGATAGTTATTTTAATAATGGCGTTTGGCTTCCTTCTTTCTGCTGAAGAAAATAATGATCGTGTGGTTCTCGCACATTTAAAGCTTTCTAAACAAACCACCCCAAAAAAACAAACCACAAAAAAAACAAATGACGATTCGCAGCCTGATAAACCCGTAGATAATAAAATTATGACGCGTGAAAAATTAAGTGAAGGGGATGTGACGCACATCAATAATTATAATGGTAATGTGATGATACCTATTCCGTTATTGAATGTGCCGGGGAATGATGGACTGCCTTTACAAGTTACCATGTTGCTAGATAAATCTGCTAAAAGACACATTGTTAACGATTTTCATGCTGCTGTCTGGTCACTTATTCCACATGCTTATTATAATACATATGTGGACGAGAAGGAGGTGCCCAGCGGCGTGTTAACTTTTATCACTCCAGATGGAAGTAAGCACCTGCTATATAATTCAGGCGATGAATACAATGTCGATGGACCATACTTTAGTGAGGATAACTGGCGTAAGGTTGCTTGTACACCACCTCCTGAAAACCAAGATTATTGTGCTCAAAATATGCTAATAATATCACCAACGGCTGTAAAATATTATCTTTCAGGTGCAGGAGACGATGCAGGTGAGTATATTCAAAAAATCATAAGCCCAAATGGTGCGGTGACTTTAACTTATTCATATTCAAGAGCCCCGAATATATCTGGCTATCTAACTAGCATAACCCGTAATGATAGCTATAAAGTAAACTTTTCTTATCGTTCCCTGGCCTACTATGATAAGCTTGCTGGCATGACAACTTCAGATGGTCGAGCATGGACCTTTGATTATGAAAAATACGAGACCCCGAATCATTACAATGCGTATAGACTCCAAAACATTTATTTACCCAATAAATCATCATGGTTTATAAAGAATAATGTAATTTCACCAAGTGGTATGAGTCCTATAACAGAAGTTATATCGCCAAGTGGATTGGTGACTAACTTAGCCTATAAATATAATGATAGATTTAACGGAACGAGAGTCGGTCCACTTTATATATCATCTAAAACACTCTCCGGCGTCAATATACCAACGCGAAAATGGATATATAGTTTTCCAATAAAATTTCCAATCAAGCCAACTTTGACAAACCCTATTATGAAATATTCAACGACAATTATAGGTCCGGTTAAGAAAGTGGTTTATAATTTTTCAAAACTCGGATGTGTTTATCATATAAGTAATGCTAGTTATTTACAACTTTCTAAGTTTCAAGGCACACTTGACCAAAAGTCAGTTTATGACCTAGAAGGAGGTTTAATACAGCAAACAAACTATAAATGGCAAATTCGCTTAATGCCACCAAACAAACAACCTTCAACATTAGATGGTGATAATTGTCAGAAGGAGTACTATGGAGTTCCAAATTTAACTACAGCAACAACCACGCGTGATGGAGCAGCTTATACCAGTACGTATGCAGGCTACGATCCTTACGGTTACCCTGCAACCGAAGTCGATAGCTCAGCCCAAGGCAGCATCAGTAAAAAATTCACCTACTACGAAGACACCACCAAAAACATATTCAAGCAACAAAGCGAAGTCGATACGGATGGTACAACAGGTACAGTAGTTAATAGCGATGCAAAGACGTTTGATCCAAACGGTAATGTGACCAATGACACCTCAAATGGTGTTAAATCAACCTACGCCTATGATGCCAAGGGAAATTTAATTACCCAAACTAATGCTGCCGGTAGCATAACTCACTATGCAGATTACATCGCCGGTCAACCAGCAATTGTTACCGACCCAATGGGCAATGTTACAAAATATGATATTGAATTTAACGGTACCATTACTAGTAAAACAGATCCGTTAGGTAATCTTACAAAATATACTTACGGTCCGTTATATCGCTTAGCTAGTATTATACTACCCATAGGTTCACCAACAACAATTAATTGGATTGACAGCACCAATGGCACAACACAAGTCGCTAAACGCGGTGCGGCAACCACAACCACAGTATACAATGGGCTAGGAAAAACTGTTTCCGTTACAAAATCTGGTGGTACTGAAAATAGCCAAGTGACTCAGCGTTATGATGCAGACAACCGACTCATTTTCAAATCATTACCCAGTTTAAGTGGTGCAGCATCTCCACCGGGAGTTACTTTTACTTATGATGCATTGGGTAGGGTGTTAACCTCAACATTGCTCGGTACCTACACTACAACTTATCAATACAACGATGATATGAATTCCGTTAATATCACCGATGCGAATGGCAATACGAGCACTTATCATTACCGCTCATTCGATGACCCGGATAGCAAACAGTTAATGGAAATCGAGCAGCCTGATGATGTGGCTACAACTTATCAGCGCAATGCGGCCAATGTATTATTATCGGCAACTCAAGGCAAAGTAATACGCGCTTATACTTACAATGCTAATCACTACCTAACAGCAGTTTCGGGCCCAGAGATCGGGATAATTGCTTATGGGCGAGATATTTTAGGTAACATGACAACAGAAACTATTGGTACCGATAAAAGCAGTTATAATTACAACGCAAATAATCAGTTAGTTACCGCTAACTATACTGATGCGAGTGGTAAACCTGCAAGCATCACCAACACTTATGATAAGAATGGTCGCTTAATAGGAACGGCTAACCCAAATGGTACCTGGAATTATAGCTATGACGCCAATGGTAATTTGTTGCAACAAATTTTAACGACTAATGGGATAAAGTATCCAATTAGTTATACATATGATCATTATGATCATGTAAACTTTATGAAATATCCCGATGGGCAACAGATCTCCTATACCCCAGGTCCA
>JAWUYR010000014.1:0-61673 GCA_034110705.1 Gammaproteobacteria bacterium
AAGCAAGCTTATCCAGAACAATGGGAAACTATTTTAACCGCCAACAATACCAAAGCGCCAATGACGTTACGCGTCAACCAACAAGAAATTTCTAGAGCCGATTATTTAACACTATTAAATACTCATGGAATCGAAGCCCAAGCTACACAGTTTAGTACCGATGGCATCACTCTAAACAAACCGACTAACTTAACCAAATTACCAGGATTTTCTAACGGTGAAATTTCGGTGCAAGATGAAGCGGCACAACTTGCTGCAGGGCTTCTCGACATTCAGCCTAAACAAATTATTTTAGATGCCTGTGCCGCACCTGGTGGCAAAACCTGTCATATTTTAGAATGCCAACCTAACAATGAGGTTATCGCTTTAGACAACAACGCCAAACGAAACGAACGCGTGACTGAAAACTTACAACGATTAGAGCTTAACGCAACAGTCATTACCGCCGATGCTGCTGAAACAAAACAATGGGCACAAGGCAAAAGCTTCGACCGAATTTTACTCGACGCACCGTGTTCTGCCACCGGTGTTATTCGCCGCCATCCCGATATTAAATTGTTACGCCGGCCAACCGACATTAAAACACTCACCGAAACACAACTTCATCTACTGCAAGCCTTATGGCCACTGCTAAGTCCAGGTGGCATTCTCTTGTACGCTACCTGCTCTATTTTGCCAGATGAAAACGATAAGCTAATACAGCAATTCAACGACCAACAAAGTAACTGCGAAATCATGCCTATTAAAGCGACCTGGGGAATAGCCACCAAGTGTGGTCGACAGCTTCTACCCGAGCCAAATGATGGCTTCTACTATAGTAGACTCGTTAAAACAGCTCCTTAATATTGCCTAAATAGAATTATGGTTAAATACTAAATTCTTAATAATATTTAACATGATCACGACTAATACTAAAAATACGTTCATGAAGCAAGTAAGGCTTATGCTTGCCAATGGTTCACCAAGCTTTTTAAAGAGAACAAAATCTTATGATGAGCAGCACCTCGCTCAAATAGCTGAATTTGGCACCCATGTTCGCTATAACGAATTACAATATAAATCTGTGAGACAAGAATATCACGGCCATCGAGCAGGAAAACGTCTTCGCACAGAAAAAAAGTGGTTTCTTGATCTAGAAAGTAAAGGAGAGGAATGTGATGACATCAGCACAGAAGAAAGCCTGCTAAAGATTCTTATCTATGGCGTTGGAAACTGTGAAGAATATTCACTACTAAGTTGGTACTTATGGTCAAAACTCTACTCTAAAATTTCTCATCTTCAAATGTTGAAATGGCAAGGTGCAGATGATCATGTTTTTTTAAAAATCACAAATAATAATGGAACCTCTTTTATTTTTGATGCTTGGGCAAACTATTTTAGTGCTGACTATGGTGCGGCTAACTCAAGACATGAAGCTGTCAAACACCTGAATGCCATAAAGCAACACTTTTCTAAAAATGAACAATATAGCAAAGAAGAAAGAAGGTTCATACCCTGCGAAATATATTTAGAACAGACCAAAGAGGAGCTCAGTGAAAGCTTACAATTATTGAATGACCATTTAGATCAAAAAATTAGATTTGGTCTTTTAACTCCGAATGAGATTCGGCTAGTATATGCTGGATTAAACTTTAGCTGTATGCTCACTTAAACTCTAACTAAAAAAGCCGCCTTATTTCAGCGGCTTGTTATTCACTATTTTGCCGAGCGAGTCGCAAATATAAAAATGATAATAGTAAAGATAGCCATAACAATAAAGTCTGGGCCAAAGTGAATGCCATTATGACCACCACCAAACGAACCAAAATACGTTAAGATACCAATTCCAGCAATGTAAGGAATTAACCACCATGATTTTTTCAGTTGCCCTTGCCATTCTACAGAAGAAGAACTAAATATTTTATAAAGTAACACAATGAAGCCTGCACCTACTGCCATTAATAAATGTTGGATGGTTTGCCAACCCGTCCAAAATAATAACAAGTTACAAACGTAAAAAGCGATTAAGCTCATCAAGTAATAAGCTGGCACTCGGAATGGACGAGGTGTTTTTGGATCTTTTTTACGCATGATGACTAAGGCAATAGGCCCGATGCTGTAAGCAATAATAAAGCACGAGATTAAAAATTCAACCATTGACTGCCATGCATGAAACGGTAAGAACAGTAACATACCAACCACAAAATTTAGCATCATTGCTTTTAAAGGTACGCCTTTTTTATTTAAGCTAGAAAAAGTACGGTTAAAGAAGCCGACCTCACCTAAGGCATAAGTTACTCTAGAGGTAGCTGCGGTATAAATATATGCCGTACCAAACGGTGAAATGAAAGCATCCGCATAGATAATAACCACCAACCAAGTCACACCAAATGCCGCTAAAATACCAGCAAAAGGCCCCGCATCACCACTGAAACTTAAATGATTCCAACCATGCGTTAAAAACTTAGGACTCATCGCGCCAATAAATGCCATTTGGATTAATACGTAAAGAATAATACAAGCACCCACTGCCCCAACAATCGCGAATGGAATGGCGCGCTGTGGGTTCTTTGCCTCACCGGCCAATTGAATTGCAGGACTATACCCAATGAAAGAAAAAATCACACCACCTAATGGTAATGCCGTGATAATGCCTTTTAAGCCAAAGGGCGCAAAGCCACCTTGCTGCGTAAAGTTGCTACCATGAAAATCAATACAAAATAAGGTAACTAAGGTTAGTATCGGTACGCCAAGTTTTACACAAACAATTATGGTGCTCGATTTACTAAAAAATTTTGCACCCATCGAATTTAAAAAGACCATTAACATCATCAAAATAGCCGCATAGCCGATTCCGGTCATTGTTAACATTTTAGTGCCATGTACTGTGTGCATAAGGTGTGGCATATAGTTGCCGGCATATTGTAATAAAGCTAAGGTTTCAACAGGCACCACCACCACACTCGACAACCAAATCATCCAACCAATAGTGAAGCTCACCACCGGGCCATGGCTCATTTGCCCAAAGTGCACCATGCCACCGGCTTTAGGGTATGCGGTTGCTAACTCAGCAAAAGTAAATGCGATAAATAACATTAGCACACCACCTAATACCCAAGAAACGGTAGCGGCAGGCCCTGCAATTTGTGCTGCATATAAAGGACCGAATAACCAACCAGAACCCACAATACCACCAACGGCGGCAAATAATAAACCTATCGAACTAATAGAACGTTGTAATTTCATCGAGAAAAACCTTTAATTGTTGAATCTAAAAAATGATTTACCTTGGAATAACAATATAAAGTGAAGCACCGTCATACCAGCTAAATAAGTTGGCAGATAAAAGAGAGGAGGTTACGTACATCAATAGAAGCGGCAATCGCTGTGCTGCTGGTGATTAATATTGTAGAGATTGATGTCTTCATAGACCCAATGAAAACATATTTTTTTTCTGAACACAAGGCGCTTTATAGATATTTCTTCAGCATGAGTAAATCTTGCTGTGATTTACGCTTTTCTTTAGGTGAGCGTAGTAAATAAGCGGGGTGATACGAAACAAGAAGCGGTATATTTTGGTAATGATACTCTTTACCTCGCATGCTCTCCAAAGCCTCGGTCGTCTCTAGTAAAACATGAGCGGCTCGCCCTAAAATCAGAATAATTTTCGGCTGTAATAATGCTATTTGCCGCTCTAAAAAAGGCACGCAAGAACTAAGTTCTTCTGCCTGCGGATCACGCCCACTCGGTGGATGACACTTAAGAACATTAGCAATATAAATTTGCTCGCGTTGTAAACCAATTGAGAGCAACATATTATTTAACAATTGACCGGCACGCCCAACAAAAAGCTCGCCTTGCTTATCTTCATTAACCCCTGGTGCCTCACCAACAATTAACAAATCAGCTTGCTGATTACCAACGCCAAAAACCACATGATTTCGAGTTTGAGCAAGGTCACATGCATGACAAGCTTCAGCTTGTGCTTGTAATGATGCCCAAGTATCGTCTTCGACCGCAATTATATGCTTAATTTTAGGGGTATCCGTGCAAATAACCGGCTGTTCTACAACACGACACTCAGCATCTCGAGGCTGCCAAGTTTCAATTCCTATTGCTTTTAAATATTCAGCTTTATTCATATTGACCATTCCCACCGAAGAAGATGAGATTTAGTTAATGCTTCGGCACAGTCGCAGATGCAACGGCCAATAAGTTAGCAAACACCGGTTGTGTAATATCATTATCCGCCAAAGTTTGCTCACCTTTACCGGTTTTTACTAAAACAGAATCAATACCAGCACTTGTCGCAGCCTGTAAATCACGTAATGAATCACCGACTAAAACAGCATCCTCTGGCTCAATCGAAAAATGCTGACATAAACCAGATACCAAGCCTGGTTTAGGTTTACGACAGGCACAATTATCATTTGGCCCATGCGGACAATGCACCATTAAATCGATATGCCCACCAACCTCATGTGCCATAATCACCATTTTACGATGCATCGCATCTAAAGTATCTTCGCTAAAAAGCCCGCGAGCAATGCCCGACTGATTAGTGGCAACAGCAACAATTTTGCCAGCATCGTTTAACAATGAAATTGCTTCTAAACTACCAGGAATAGGCAGCCACTCATCTTCTGACTTAATAAAGTCAGGCGAGTCGAAATTAATCACTCCATCACGATCAAGAATAAAAAGTTTTTTAGTTGATAAATCCATTGATCATTTCCAGCTAATCTAATTGTGACACATCAGCCACGGTTAAAAATAATTGACGTAATTGATTAAGCAACAACAAACGATTGTGCTTCACTGCTGCATCTTCGGTCATAACCATAACATCCGTAAAAAATTGATCGACCGGTTGCTCTAGCTCATCTAAGTTTTCAAGAACAGCTTGGTAATTTTTTTCAGCAACGAGTGGCTTAATATGCGCTTGCTTTTTCTTTATTAATTCTGCAAGCGCAATCTCCGCCACCTCTGTTAATAAAGTTGTATTAATCTCACCTTGCACATCGAGCGCGTTTTGTTTTGTTAAAATATTTTTAACTCGCTTATTAGCCTGCGCCAAATTTTCGGCCTGTGGCAGCTTGCTAAACTCGGCTACCGCTTGTAAACGTTTGTCAAAATTAACAAGGCTTACCGGCGTTACTTCGCTCACTGCAGAAAAAAGTTTCGCAGCAACATTTTTATCAAAGTAGTAATGCTTTAAACGCTCGAGTATATAAGCAAAAACTTGCTTGCCTGTTTCAGGCTTTACGATATCACCATAAACGGCGACTTCATTATTAATTAAATCAGCTACGTTTATATCTAATTGTTTTTCTAATAAGATACGCACTACACCAATGGCCGCACGACGCAAACCGAAAGGGTCTTTGTCACCCGTAGGTTTTTGCCCAATTGAGAAAATACCCACCAAAACATCCAACTTATCGGCCAAGGCCACACAGGTTGCCACATCATTACTTGGTAAAGCATCGCCGGCATAAGTAGGTAGATAATGTTGCGCCATTGCAGCACACACACTTTCCGTTTCGCCATCATGCTTAGCATAATAACCACCCATGATACCTTGAAGCTTAGGAAACTCATTAACCATATTGCTCAATAAGTCACACTTGGCTAACAAACCAGCGCGCTCTGCTTGTGCAATATCGGCATTCAATTGCTTGGCAATTAAACCACTTAATTTACTTAAACGCAGGCTGCGCTCATAAAGCGTACCCAACTGCTTTTGAAAAATAACACTTTTTAATTCTGGCAAATGATCACAAAGCTTATGCTTTAAATCAGTTTCATAAAAGAAAGCCGCATCTGACAAACGCGCATGCATTACTTTTTCATTACCGGCGATCACTCGCTTAGGATTTTTACTGTTAATATTGGCGACGAAAATAAAGTGCGGTAATAATTTACCTTGCACATCAAATACCGGGAAACTTTTTTGATGACTTTGCATGGCAGAAATTAAAGCCTCTTGTGGCACTTGCAAAAAGGCAGGCGCAAAGTTGGCCGTTAATACTTCAGGGTGCTCAACAATTGCCGTGACTTCATCAAGCAAAGCAGCTGGATAAATCGCTTGGCCATTAACTGCTTCAGCCGCTTTAACAACACCCGCTTCAATATGTTTTTTACGATCGGCAAAATCGACCATAACATAGCTTTTTGCTAAGCTGTCTTTATACTCGCCTGGATGCTGAAGGTGTATAGCTTCTGGCGCATGAAAACGATGCCCATAAGTTGAGCGACCGGTTTCTTTTCCTAAAACCGTTGTTGGAACAATATCGTTTCCAAACAACATCAACACCCAATGTACTGGGCGAATAAATTCAGAAGCGTTATCACCCCAACGCATTGGCTTAGCAATTTGTATGGTTTTAATCGCCGCGGTTACGATGTCGGCTAACAAGTCGATAGTGTTACCACCAGATTGCGTTGCCTGATAATAAATTTTTTCATCTTTACCAACGATTTTTGTACTTAGCTTCTCTAATTCAACACCACAAGAACGCGCAAAGCCTTGCAGAGCTTTACTGGCATTACCCTCGGCATCATACGCGGCTTTAATATTAGGACCAAAACGCTCGATTTCTTGCTCAGGTTGCAACAGAGGTAAGTTGCTGACATAAACAGCTAAACGACGCGGTGCGGCAAACCATTCAATTTTACTCACCTGTTTATCAAACAAGCGAGCGTCACATAAACCTTTTTCAATACCCTTTAAAAAATCTTGTGCCAAACGCGGCATCGCTATTGGAGGCAGCTATTCGGTACCAATCTCAACTAAAAAATCTTCGGTCTTCATACGGTCTCCTTACATAAAGAAAAGTTTAAGGCTTCACGTGCCGCATAATAAAGCTCGGCCACTCCACGCGACAATGTGCGAATGCGTAAAATATAACGCTGCCTTTCGGTCACTGAAATGGCGTGGCGCGCATCTAATAAGTTAAAGGTATGTGATGCCTTGTTAACCATTTCATAAGCAGGCAGTGGTAAATCTAAAGTCAGCATGCGTTTTGCATCTTCTTCAAAGCTATCAAACTGTGCAAATAATAAATCCGTATCGGCGTGCTCAAAATTATACGCTGACATTTCGCGTTCGTTTTGCATAAAAATATCACCATAAGTAACATTACCGGTTGGTGTTTCAGCCCAGACTAAATCAAACATGCTGTCGACATTTTGCAAATACATCGCCAAACGTTCTAAGCCATAGGTTAACTCACCTGTCACCGGCTTACACGACAAGCCACCGATTTGTTGAAAATAG
This sequence comes from Gammaproteobacteria bacterium, assembly GCA_034110705.1. Taxonomy (GTDB): domain Bacteria; phylum Pseudomonadota; class Gammaproteobacteria; order JABDGN01; family JABDGN01; genus JAWUVP01. Next base: position 7,259 of record JAWUYR010000014.1, read on the forward strand.
GTAAACTGTGTTACTTCCATTCCATTTTGCCAAACTTCCCAGCCTAAACCCCAGGCACCTAAAGTTGGTGATTCCCAATTATCTTCAACAAAGCGAATATCGTCGACCAAAGGATCAATACCAACGGCGCGCAGTGAATCAAGATACAAGTCTTGGATATTCTCTGGCGATGGCTTTAAGACCACTTGAAACTGATAATAATGCTGTGTGCGATTTGGATTTTCGCCATAACGCCCATCGGTGGGCCGGCGGCAAGACTGCACATAAGCCGCGCTCCAAGGCTCAGGCCCAATCGCCCGTAGGAATGTCGCTGGGTGAAACGTGCCCGCGCCAACTTCCAAATCCAGTGGTTGCATCAAGACACAGCCTTGCTTTGCCCAATATTGCTGCAAGGTCATAATCAATCCCTGAAAAGTGCTCGCGGATAAATTGCTATTTTCTGCCATTAGAAACTCATAATTTTGTTGAAAAGTGATATTAACTCATTGATATTATTTGACAAGGCTTTTGCTTGGTATCAATGCCTAAAAAAGCAAAATCACCTCAGATTAAGAGCTTATTGTTAATCAGCCAATGACTAATTCCTACTTAATATTACTACGCTATCATCTAGCCCAAAATATATAAAAATAAAAATGAACATGAAACCTTATATACAAAAGATGTTGCGGGCAGCACACATCGACATCGTGCTATTTGAGCAAGAAAACCACCCAAGCTACTTTAAACAAACAGTAGAGATCATACGCCAGCAGATCTATCGAGGACAGTCAGTCTCAATGATTCATGAACTCTATGATGAAAACACCTGCTTAATTGCCATTGACTCATATTCAAAAATATTACTCGGCGTGATTATTTATAGCGTCAACGAAAAAAATAAAGCAGAAATTCTTGTCTTGGCTAAAAGTCATTTAACAGGACATCATCGTCATGGCATCGGAACCCTTCTTCTGATGTCAGCTTACGCCGAACTTGAAGAGCGAGACGTTACATTAGTAAAATTACAAAGCGCACCTTCCGCGATTAACTTTTATAAAAAGAAAGTTGGTATGCGAGCAGTCCAGAGTGAGCATAGGAGTAATTTTTTTAAAGACAGAGTCCAATTCACTGACAAAAAACGAAGATTGGTGACAAGAAGTGCTTATTCAACCTATTATCAATATTACAAAGTTAACCTGCTAATTAATGAGAAGGACCCTATACACGGCCTTTATGCAGCAACCTTAACTTATTATATAGATGGACAACCAAAAGAACGGCTTGCTTTAATTGCTAATCTTCCTTCTGCGCTAAAGCAAGCTGGCGCATCAGCCTTTCAAGCCTACTTATACTCACCACAATTTTTATACGACGAGGATCCTAATCTTGTTTTTATAGGCGTATATTTTAGTCATCAGGATGTCGCGGCACTTAAAATACAAAATGCTTATTACAAGTATCGATATAGAAAAAAATATGGCTACTTAACGGAAACCGCGGCGGCTAACTATATTACTTATATGGAAGAAAATTTTTAATATATGACTATAACTCGTCACGCGCGATAACCGAAACGCATGCTATACAGCCTTACTTAACAGGCTAATAGCATCTAACCTGTTTTTACTGAGCACCACTAATGCTGGAATATGAGCATCACAAAGTTTCGCCAAACTTTGTGGTGTTTTTATTAAGGCTAACTTTTCTTGGCGCGATAATTTTTTAATTTTTAATTCTATTTTGAAAATAGAACTATAATCCGTTTCACTCGACCAGCAAGCCGCCAATTTTTCCACCGGGAAGCTACGAGTAAACTTGCATTTAGGCAAGCGCTGCACATGCTCTTGGTAACGACGCTCAATATCCGTTGTGTAACCCGTGTAAAGACGAGCCTCTTTGCATTGCAGGATATAAACAAAATATTCTTTAGCTTGCTTCACCTTATCTGGCATATGCCAACCTTAGCATAATGCTCATGAAACACTGTAAATAAACGCCTTACCTTCTTTATGCTTTTTCACCATGCCTTTTTTGGCTAACTTCATTAAATCAGTTCTGGAGGTTTCATAAGTAATTTGCATGCGCTGTTTGTAACGTGCCAAACGATATTGGCGCTCTGAATGTTGGCGCATTTCACTTAATATAAATTGTTGGCGCAAAGTTAAAGCGTCTGGCAAAGCGTGCATAGCTTGCGCCTTATCGGACAGTTGCTGCGCACAATGGGTAATCGCGCTTTGTAAACTCTCTAATTGCTGCATAATAAAATAGGTTAAATCATTGCCATCTGTTTGGCACAATAAAAAAGCTTGGTAATAAGCCTCTTTATTCTCTAGCAATACTTGCGACAAAGAAACAACCTGCATAAACGAGTAACCGGCTCTGAGCATCTGCCAATAAAATACCGCACGCGCTGTGCGGCCATTAGCATCATGGAAAGGGTGCGCGTAAGCCACGACATAGTGCAGAATAATTGCTTTAATAATTGGGTGCATAAAACCTGAGGCGACATCGTCATCTTGATTTGCAAAAGTACAAACGGCCTCAAGCAAGCTTGCCACGTCAGCGGCAGCAGGTGCTTGGAATAAATCAACGCCCACTTCCGTTAACGTAAAATCAGTGCTGCGCCAGCCTGGCTCGTGGCTTAATTGCTGATTCAATTTTAGCAACAGCTCAACACTTAAATCTGTTGGGGCTAAATCATGTAAGGTCTGGTAAGCATCTTCAAGCCAAGTATCTACTTTACAGTTCTTTGGCCTGCCACTGCATAATAAATCCAAACCGTATTCACGCGTTAGTGGAATGCTGGCTAACTGACACGTCACTACAGCTTCTTCCAAGAAATTATTGGCTGGTAAGCGGCCGCTAAATTGCTGCGGCAAGGTAATCGTAAGTTGGCGCGAAACCAAGGTTAAGGCTTTAAGTAATTTATCATCCAACACCCAATACATTGATTGGCCTGAAGCTTGAAAAGGTAAAGCCTGTATTCCCGCGCGACGTTTGGCTTTTAAAAGCTGCCACCATTGCTTGTGATTAATGCCTTGTACCGGCATCGTTTTGTGCTGTAAAGTATCCCAATGTAGGTAACTATCTTCCAAAGGTGCGAGCTTGCTTTCTAACTCTTGCCAAAATCGACTAGAGGTATCATTGCCCGTGGCAGGAGGAGAAACTGGAATTTTCATAGCTAACCTCTTAATAATGCTAGTAAAGCTACAGTATATACTAAATAATATTAAGTTAGTATTTTTTGTCTGCTAGACAGCTTATGAGCTATAACACCTTTATTCTAGCCACACTTTAAATTTAACCGATGCTATTTGATAACCTCTTGTCTAAAACCTTAATCGAAGCTCAATATAGTTTGTCCTTTCTCAGCATTCAATCAATACTCACAAAAACAACAACTTACTTTTTGCGAGCGCGCAAAGCAGATTTAATCAACAGCTCCTTAAGCAGGGGCAATTTTTTGCAGTTATTTAAATGTTCTTTTGTTTTTCTGTTTACTCTCTCGGCAAGACTCAAGTCTGAATCTGAGGGTATCCTCGGCGTGAGGGGAGGTGATAATTGTAATGTTGCTCCAAGCTGCATAGACAATGAAGAGGTTACATGGTCAATTTTTTTTGGCATTCTTTTTATTATCTTTTGTAATTCGTCCTTAAGTTGCTTTGCACCACCGGGGAAATCATAACCCAGCTGTTTAATCACAGACTCGCAGTCTTGTTTGCCTCTAATAAAAATGTCTACTTTATTAAAGTCAGATTTTGTCTCAATAATTCTCATCTCACAATCATTATTTATGCTCCATAATGATATTTCTTGTATCCTAAAATTTAAAAATTTTGGCGCGAGGGCAAAAGAGAAAGATCGCTTAAAAAAGGACACGGGGGTTCTGTGTGAGTTGTTATTAGGGCTAAACAAATCTGGCTCTATCGTCGGCAGCAAAGAGCTACATTCCTCAATCAACCTCTTCGCCTTACTTACGGTAAAATAAGCACTACAAAACTGGCTATCTGCCAGTAAATTCTCAACGAATTTTTTTGCGGTAAATAAATTCTTTAGCTGTAGAAAAAAATATAATTGTCGCATATGCTGTTTTTTATAATGAGAGCGCAAGGGCGAAAATTCCGTCACATACGTTTCTATTCTGCTTTTGAGGTCTTTGAAAGATAATTGATATCGCGGTTCTAAGCTGAGCGGTTTAGCACCGATTGGTGACATAAAGATAATCCTTGTTTTTATTTTTGATAATACCTTAACTTACTTAAATTAACATTAGCTATTCTAATAGCCAAATATTTACCTGTTCATATTTCCTTCATAATTTTTACGGTATAATCTATTGATATAAAAATAATAAAAGAGGGGGGTCTTATGTCGTATAGTTTTGATGAGAGCTGGTCTAGAATGACAGGTGGGGCAATGAGCCCTAACCAACAATGGCAAGAACATAAGATGGCAAAGCACCATACTCCAACCAGTGCAAAGCCCCCTACAAAATTTAATTAGCGAGGTTTCTGCTAAAGAGAGATTGCTACACTTCGCTAAAAAGCCAAATGATAAAATGACCTTTTTGGATGATGATTTTCATTTCATCACAGGGAAGCTAGGCGCAAAAAAAATTAACTGGGAAGGAAATATAAGCGATCTACCTGGAATTATAAGCTACTTAAAAGCATCATTTCGTGAAACAGGCAACCAAGAGCCAAACGATACCTTATTATTAGCATTGCTTACCTTTCAAAAAGCGTCCTGTTTTGAAGCGATGCCCAGCCAATTGACTAATCTTATGGCGCTTGAGCAAGCGAGTGGTTTTCAATATGAAAAAGCTCAACAACGCATATCTATCATCGGCTCAGACACTAGCAATGATGAGGTTTTCGTTAGATATGAACAAAACATTAATGGTGTTTCTCACATGTTTTCAGATACCAGAAAATTTCAGCAACCAGCATGCTTAAGAATAAATTATCGTCTAACCGGCGGAAACACATCAAACTCAATTCAACTTTCCAATGCAGAATGCACTCTATATTCAACCGGAACAGAGCAAGGTGCGACCAAACCTTTGAGTCATGAAATGATTGACATTTGGAACGTAATGTCAAAAGAACCTTATTTCGACCCAACGCCCATATCGCAAATGAATTCTCAACTAGAATTAATTGCATTCTTTACTGACAAAAAATGGGCTGTTCCTCCTGTGGCAGTCATACAGACATTACTATCCATATTGGAAAACAAACCAAACTTAAACTCTTTGCTTCACAAATGGAAGCCAGCATAACCAGCTTAATAACAAAATGCCACCACCTACAACATAAGGAGTTGGCAGATATTTCGCAACAATAAAGCTACCGATTAAAGTTACAACAATATCCATCAGCGCCTGGCTAGAGGACATCATGGCCATAGTGCGGCCTTGCTCTTCTGGTTTGGCTACATTCGAAACATAGGCATTCATATTGGTTAAGAAAAAACTGATGCCTAAACAGTAAAGGCCAAGCACGATGTAAAAGCTAATGTTCACTGGCACAAAGCCCATCACAACTAAACTTGCACCAATTAACAAAATAGCCCAAGGCACAATTTTTTGTGGCGCCACTCTTTTGGCCAAAGGCCGCACTAAAAACACTTGGCTAATTAACGCGCCTAAACCTAACCATGAAAAAATATGGTTTATATGATCATTACTCACATGCCGATATTGATATAAGAATTCACCAGAAAACTGAAAGAATAAACTCCAGCCTAATTGAAACACAATCCAAACAACAAATAATTGCTTAAGACGTTTCTCTTTAAAAATACCGAACACTAATTGAAAATTAATAAACCATTTTATGGTGGCTTGTGCAGGCCTATTAACTAAGCTTTCTTGAAAACGCAGCACGACCAAAATAAAAGCAACGACATAAGCGGTAGCGATCACCCAGTAGACTGATTGGTAATGAATGCTTTTTGTGGTGAAACTAATTAAATAAGGCCCGGCAATAAAACCCAAGCTAATAGCAATAAACTGTAAGTTAAAACGACCCGCTCTTTTCTTTTGCCCGGTAACATCAGCGACACTGGCATAACCGATAGCCGTATTAACCGCCATCACGGCAGTGAATGCGCGCCCCAAAACAAACAGCCAAAAAATATGGCCCGTGATGCCCATGCCCATAAACATATAACCCACGGCTGAGCCGATAAGCGTTACCAACAAAACAGACTTGCGGCCAAATTCATCAGACACTTGCCCCCACCACGGCGCAATCAAAAATTGACTGAGCGGCATAATTAAAAGAATGAAACCAAAAATAATACTTTTGTCGTAGCTGGCCGACAAAACAGAAAACACGCTATGTTTCGCTAAGCTTAGAGGAATAACTGTGCCGTAAAAGACACTAATACTTAAATAATCGAGAAAAGTAATGAACAGAATTATTGGCAAGTTAATTCTTAACTTCGTGTCCATACTTTTTCCTCTATTTAATATGTCCTAAAATACCGTCGAGCTCATCAAGGCTAGAATAATTGATCACCAGCTTGCCACTACCTTTGCTAGTGTGAGCAATGGAAACTTTTGCACCGAGCTTTTCTGACAAATTATCTTGTAAGCGTCGTGTATCAGGATCTAAACTTGATTTTGAAGTTTTAGATGCCGAAGGCTTGCCTAAGCGACGCACCAAACTTTCAGTTTCGCGCACGGATAAACTTTTGGCAACAACTGTGCGCGCCGTTTCACTTTGGCTGTGACCTTGCAAGGCGAGCAGGGCGCGAGCGTGGCCCATTTCGATATCGCCGTTTTCTAAAAACAATTTCACATCGGCGTTTAAATTTAATAAGCGTAATAAGTTGCTAATTGCGGCGCGTGACTTGCCGACTAACTCAGCCACTTCTTGATGAGTTAAACCAAACTCATCGGTTAAACGATGATAAGCAATAGCTTCTTCCATCGGGTTTAAATCTTCGCGCTGCACGTTTTCAATTAACGCCATTGCACTTGCTGTTTCATCGTCAACTTTATTCACAATAGCGGGAATATCACTTAAGCCTGCTAGTTGCGATGCGCGCCAGCGACGTTCGCCCGCAATAATTTCATATTTTTTGTCGCCAATAGGACGGACTAAAATGGGTTGAATAACACCTTGTGTGCGAATTGAATTCGCCAACTCTTGTAAGGCTTCTGGCTCCATATCTTGGCGCGGTTGATAGCGACCAGACTGCAACACATCAATCGGTAATTGGCGTAATTGATTTTGTTTCTCACTATTTGAATCAACAACAGACTCAGTCGGTAATGTTGCTGTGGCTGGTGGTGCTTTACGACGCCCTAATAATGCTTCTAAATCTCGCCCTAAACCACGTTGTTTGTTACTTGCCATTTATAAATCAGCCTCTTTTCGTTCATCATTACGGCGGATCATTTCACCAGCCAACGCCAAATAAGACGCTGCGCCGGTTGAATTACGCTCGTAATATAAAATCGGTTTACCAAAACTTGGCGCTTCGGCCAAACGCACGTTGCGTGGAATAACCGTGCGATATATTTTTTCACCAAAGTGTTTATGTAATTGTTTATTAATGTCGTTCGTTAGGCGATTACGCGAATCATACATGGTGCGCAAAATGCCTTCGATTTTTAAATCTGGGTTTACTGTTTCTTGTAATTGCTCAACCGTCTCTAACAAACTGCTTAACCCTTCAAGTGAAAAATATTCACACTGCATTGGAATTAAAACACTTGTTGCAGCGGTTAGGGCATTAATGGTTAGCATATTTAAAGTAGGCGGACAGTCGATAATAATATAATCATAGCGACCGGCGAGAGGCGCTAGAATATTTTTTAAGCGCATTTCTTTTTCATCACTGTCGAGCAAGCCAATGGCTGCAGCTGTTAAATCACGATTGGAAGGTAGCAAATCGAAACCGGCAACCTCATTGGGGATGATGGCTTTTTCTAAGCTAACATCATCAAGCAATACGTCAACCAAGCTGATGTCTAATTCATGCTTATCAACACCGCTGCCCATAGTGGCATTGCCTTGCGGATCCAAATCGATTAACAATACACGACGCTTAGTCGCGACTAAGGAGGCTGCTAGATTAACGGCCGTTGTCGTTTTACCAACACCACCTTTTTGATTTGCAACTGCAATAATGTTTGTTATCGTTTCTGACATGTTATTCATTCAATTCTTTACTTATTTCTACAATACAACGTGAGGCATTTAAACCAGGCACTCGCAATGCATGAACAGCATTGAGCAAAAAGCCTGCGGGTAATTGTTGTAATTCTTCGGAAGGTTGCATGCCTTTCATTGCTAGGAAGCGACCATCGCTACACAGCAGATGTGAGCAGCCGTGAAGCATATCATATATCGATGCAAATGCACGACTTATCACGCTGCTGAAGCCTTGCTCTGCCTCAAAATCTTCCACTCGGCTATGCACAGCAGTGACATTCGATAAACCTAATTGTTGTATCGCTTGTTTGAGAAAACGCACCTTTTTGCCATTGCTGTCGAGCAAGCAAAATGTTTTGTCGGGGTGAGTAATGGCTAATGGAATACCAGGCAAACCTGCACCCGTGCCAATATCAAGAATCCTATCACCATGTAACCACTCACCGGCGGCCAAACTATCGGCAATATGCTTGCTCAGCATTTCTTGTCGGTCAGTAATCGCGGTTAAGTTGTAAATTTTATTCCACTTTTGCAGCATATCTAAATACTGCGCCAGCTTTTGCCGTGGGGCTTCCTCAGCGACTAATTCTTCTAACGTTGGTGTTGTGCTCATCGCGCTATTCTACCGAATTTAACACTTTATCGGTAGTCTTTACTCAAAATACTATTATTTTACGCGCGTATTTTTGGCGGCCTCAATGCAGGTTTACATACTCAAGCAAAAAATTCATTCGTGTTATCTGACCTTTTTCGGCAATAACATAATCTACGACTAAGGTGATCATTTGATCCTCAAAGCGAAAATCAAAAATACTTCCGTGCAACTCTGGGCTTACGTGTAGAAAACAACTTAAACCTATGTTGCTGGCTAGGCTAACAATGGCGCTGCCTTCTTCGCGGGCGTGCCATTTAATGACGCCTTTAAAACCGCCGTTGCGAAATTTACTGGTTTGATTTACTTTGTTGAAGGTTAAGTAATCCATAGTGATGCTCCTGGGTTGATAAACGTAAGGCGCGCCACTTCATAGGCCAAAAATACAAAACCTCGCGGCAATACAACCGTTTTATTAGTATTGGTCTGGTGATTGAAGCTGAGCTTTAATTTTTGGGTGGGGTTTGACAACGCAGCAATCGAGAGATTGCTGCGTTTTGTCGACTCATTCCACCAAATATCTGAAGTGGAATGGCGTCGGTATGTTATGCACTTAAATGTCGCGAACGACTGTGTTAAAATACCATTAGGCATCTTCTGATTCTCCTTTAGAGATTATGTCAGTTGGTGCTTAGTAGGCTTTGGGTCTCAATCACCCTTAGCCTACGCGCCATTTACAGGACTATCCTGCCGAGAGTTATAATACACACCAATTCTGTACTGTGCAAGGGCTTTTCAGTCATGTATAAATTCATAAATTCATTTTTTAGCCGCACTTTGAGCCAATTAAAGAAGCTTTATTTTTGGTGTAGGACGCACGTTTTTATGTGGGGTAAAAAGAAAGCCTGTTGTTTTTGCTAATTTTAATTAGCGAGCCTTAGCATGATCTAGATCACCGGCACGAGCCCTTAACTTTGTTATATTACTCAAGATAATACTTCAAAGAGATAAAGCCAATGAGTCTATATAAACATATTTTATGTGCTACTAATTTTTCAGAGGCAAGCAACAAAGCACTGCGCCAGGCAATTGAACTGCACATGACCAATCGCACCAAGTTAACGGTGTTACACTGTATTGAACCGGTTGTGCTAGCGAGCTACGCATTAGATTATGTGCAGTCTAATCATGAGCTGATTGATGATGCTAAAGAACAGCTGCATGAATCACTAAAAGAATATCAACTTGCTGATATTGAAACAGTAATTGAAACTGAACGCGCTAAAATAACCATCCCTAAATTGGTAAAAGAACTCGGCGTTGATTTGGTGGTTGTTGGTCGGCACGGCCATCATGGCCTGATTGAAAATATGATTGGCTCAACCACGCATTATTTACTGAATCATTTACCATGTAATGTGTTAATAGCACAAGAATAAGCTTAACTTAGACCTTACAAATAAATAGCTAAGTTCTGTTCAACTTATTAAACTAAAGTGTAAAAATCCAACTTAACAGGTTGGATTTTTTGGCATACACTTAATAATATCTTAATCTCCTCCGCCTACAATATTTTATCTATAATAATAATTATACAGCCTCTCAATATGTCATTATTTAAAAATGATCCTTTGTTGAAGCTACCCACAAGGATAAAAAATGCCCCTCAGAAATCATTTTAGTACTCTTGCTGCTGATGTCATTCTTCGCGCCAGGCCAGAAAACCCTCGAGCCTATCATGGATATTGGCTAGAGTTGGGCGATGGACAGATTGCACGATTTTATCACAAACACACGGGCACAAATTTTTTATCCTATGCCGCTAAACTGGGCCGACCAGAACTAGGTTATCAAGAATGTGCTTTTTGGCAAAACCCACACGACACTGAAAGCCCATCCGTTTTTTTTTGGCAGCAGAGCCACCTATCTTGAGCAAACATACAACCCTGCTTCGGCCAAGCAAAATATTAAAATAACACTTTGCTTTAAAAAAGACTTTCGCACTCAGTTCTCACGCTACATGCTATCTAAAGAACCTTTACCTTTAATTGCTCTATCGTTTCACTGTAACGATAGCCAAAGCGGAGATAGATTTTCGGTTTGCTTACAAAATATGTTAATGGCTGCAAACCATGAGCAAATCGTTATCAATAGCTCACCACTCCACTACGCATTAACGCGCGATAAAGTCTTATTTTGGATGTGCTGTTTACACGAAAATTTACGCCACCCACGAACAGAGCTTATTAAATTATGCAATATTGCAAAGCCGAAACAAATTGTAATAAGAGATAAATTTATCGAGCATGTTACCTTTGATTATGTGGTTATTAAGCCAACTAATGCCACAACCACTCTAGGCATTATCGTTGTTCACAAAACAAATCTAACGGCGATGTTAGAGGCTATTAATGATGCTTACAAAAGCAAAAACCGACAGCGGCTTCTTGAGCGAGTTTATCAGCTAAATCACCCCTGTGGTTTTGTTGATGGGCAAGATAAGCTCAATGCTGACAAGGCTTATTCACCTTTTGTTGATTTTTGGTCAGGCATTATTGGCGAGCTTCAACCTTATTGTCATGACTATGTTTTACTACAAGAATATATTCCGCCTACAAGCGGCCAAACAACGCGGCTAGCAGTAGTTGGCTGCTCTCGTCAAACAAGCCCTGGAAGAGTTAATACTCCAGGGCGCATTGTAAACGGATTTGATAAAAAACTTTGCACCGCAAAAGCAAAGGTGACTCACCCGACTTACGTTCTTTTATTTCTACCTGTCTCATAAGAGAAGCTGACCTTAAAACTGTAGAAGAGAAGCCTCTTACGCCCACTCAGTGTGAACAACTGCAACGTGAAGTTCTAGATAGCCTAGAAATTATAAATAAAAAGAAAGAAGGGGGGCTGTTTCAATTTTTAACCTTTGAAAACCTTGAGATCTTTCTTGTTAAAACTCGCGACCTTACAACCTATAATCCTGATTTACAGGAGTATTTACACTCAAAATATATTCAGGATTTAAAAATAGATACGTTTATTTTTTGTTGGTCTTGTTATGCCACAAAAGAAAAAAGGGAATTGTCAGCTTGTAAAGGCTGCCAAAAAGCACATTACTGCAATAGAGAGTGCCAGGTGAAAGATTGGAGTGCTAGCCACAAAAAAGAGTGTAAGAGCTTCGCGATAAAATCTAAGCCTTAACCGTAAAAGTTATAACAAGCTTAAGGCATTATTGCTCAGCAAGTAAGATTTAGATTTATTAAAAGGGCTAAGCTGTGCTTTTATATTAGCATCACACAAGTTAACCTTATTTTCTGGACAGCTTTCTGCATTGTTGATCACTTCCCAAAAAGCAGAATCGTAGCCGCTGACATTATTAATTTTTAATGTGTTAAGTATGTCACTTTGTAGCGTGCTGCTGTTGGCAAGATTAAACAGTAATTTCCTGGGTAACTTTTCTACCGTTGAATATTGGTCTAACAGTTGATGTAATGATTCGGCATTTGAGCGGCTATAGACTGGCCATAACATAGTTACGTTATTCTGGCTCAGCAGTGTAACGAAACTATTGAACGTACTTAAGCTTACCGACTCGGCATAGGTGAGCAAATCTCTTGGATTAAAATAAACGTAAATCGGCTGTTGGTTATTGTATTGATGAAGCTTTGGAATTAGTAATTGAAAATAACCGATATGATAATTCTGCGTAGCATGATTAGGCTCATAATCAATCGCATAACCACCGGTGCAAATCTCTGGGCTGTTACTCAAAAAAGCCGTGTATGAATCGGCAGGATTTATATTCATGTTGTTGCCAATATTAAAATTACAAATCACTTTATATTTTTTTTTTGCAGCTGCTGCAATGACACCCACCTGAATTTTTGGCCCAGCCTCATTAACCATCATGGTTATTAAACCGCTTGGCCGATAAGTTTGTAATGCATTAAAGGCTCTAATATAAGTATCGGCTTCAGCTTGTGAAGCTGTAGGCTGAGTAACATAATAAAGATAATCTTTATCTGTACTGGTAGCGTAGGGTTTGATGTTGTTGCCTGTCGTCGTTACGGCATTTGATGGTGTCGCAAAAACTATTGTAGCAAAAAGAAGGAAGGCGGCCATAAGCCAGCAGCGTTTTAATTTCATCTTAAATTCTTTTAAGTGAATGATACTTGTCTAAGTATAGACCTCTTTATTATGTTCGCCAAGAGAATTTTCTTGAAAGCTGAGTTACCGTAGTTTACACGGTAGAAACCATTACACAGGCCTAATATAATGACCGTCTAAAAACAATTCTAAGGGGCCAGGGCCATGTATAATTTCCAAGCTCACATTAAACGGCTTAAGCTCGCAGAATCACTGCCTATTCATGAGTGCGTGAATGTAAACGATAAGAATTTTTGGATTATTTCGACTCAAGAAAATAAATTCTGGGTTTATTGTAAACAAGACTTATTAGGCTCTGGTAGCTATGGAAATGTTTATAAGTGCTATCCACTATCAAGTGGCTTTAGTTTTTCTTTTCAATATACTTGTTTTGCACTAAAGTCTGCAAATAGCCGTGGGTTAATTGAGCATGAAGAGGTGAAATTATTAAGCCGTCACATTAAAGTTTATGACTGGATGCTCATTGGTGATGATAGTTATTTAATTATGGAGTATTTCAATAAAAATGATCTTGCTTTTGGCCGAAGACTTTCTCTACCACTTAGAAGAGCTCTCAATTATTGCATGGCTTTATGCGACCAAATTCATCAAATGCATAATTATAGCCCTATGGGCAATCCTATTATTCATGGTGATATAAAAACAGGCAATATTATTATTCACAAGAACGATGTTTTTTTAGTCGACTTTGGATTAGCCATAGAGGTTAAAGGCATACCCGAGGGCCGCGACGTAACGCTAGCATTTTTCACCCAGAATATAGGCGGTAACCCCGTCTATTTTGCACCTGAAACGAAAGAAGGGAAGTTTGGCTTGATAACAGATGTTTATATGCTAACCCCAGTTCTTGCAACGCTATTAGGTGCTACTTTTCCAGAGACTGACAAAATCACTGCCGATAGAGCCGGAAGAGATCCATATGACGTTAAATTCAATTTTTCAGGCATGACAACTTTTAGAGCCGTCGGTGATTTAGATTTAAATGTATTGTTGTTAGCTTTTTTAAATAAAATGTCAGGTTATGATTATGCTTCTCGACCAAACATCGAACAAATATTATTTTTCTTTACCATGCTTTGTAAAATAGTCTCGAGTAATTATATTTTGGATAACATTGATGTTGTTAAGGCAAAGTTATTATCTTGTTTTTTATTACCCAGCAATGGCTTGCTCTGTGATGGAATTATGCCGCAACAGTTAGAGTTTCATCATAATATTGCTCTCAAAATTTGTCGGCTACAACGTATATTCTTGTCTGGGAATTCTCGCTTTGTGAAACACTTGCCTGCAATGTTAACGGGAAAGGATATCGATATCTGGATTCAGTTACTTAGCTTTAAATCTGTCGATCTTAGCAAGATAAGAACAAGGCATTTATCCCAAGTGAAAAAAGAGATGAATTTTTATAAAGAGCTAACTACGTTGAATATAGAAAGAGACAAGGTAAATGCTGTCTTTACTAATTTAGCTGGAGAAAGCCGAGAGCATTATTCTTATATAATTAATTATTATAAACAGAACCCCATCCGGCCAAGCTATAATGCACTAACGACTCAGAGTTTAATACTTCTAAGTCGCTGCCACAAAAGTATCCTTAAATATTTATCAGACCACCTTAAAAATGAGGTTGTTTTTTCAACCGAAACTAGCGATTGGATAATGTTTTATCAGGAATGGAGCTCATTAAAATTGGTTTTTAGCTTGCCCATATTCACCTCGCTAACTTATTCAATGATAATAACCGTTATTAAGCATGTCTATACACAAACTAACAGAAGTCTCTGCCAATTACTGCTGGAGGCATTTGTACAGCATTCATGGGCAAAGCTATTTGATCTTAAAACGCTGGTCGACCTACAAAAAAAATTATTGGTTTTCAACAATACAGACCGGTGGGGGCCATCGGTAAATACTCATTCTGCTCAAGTAACTTTATATAGCAAGTTTGAAACAATATTGTTTTCTACTGACAGAAGTAATCCATGGCCAAATAATCCTGAAGATGATTTTATCGATGCTTTGTTTCTTTCTTGCCAAGAATGGCAAGCGGCACTGCAGCATAGAGCAAGAGTTGCTTTTCTCTTAAGCCTAACCAAAACGTTATCTAAATTTTATGCTGAAGCCTGTCAGGAATATAATAATGTATTATTTATCAGATTCTTTACTTTGCTTTCTAATGCGAACATTCTTAAATCACTAAACCTACAGCAAACTCTGGAGCTACATAACGTATCAAGCCTCATTACGGCTCGTTTTTCTTTTTTAAAAACAAGAGATGAACCAATGGCTTTCTTAGCTCAATTAAACACCCATTTTGTACAATTATCTTCTTTGCATTACCGCCAAAGAAACAAGCATTATTCTAATTTTAAAAAGACAAGCATGGGTCACAGAATTTATTTTAACAAAACATTTACAGGCGATGAGATTGTTGCGCATGCTAGGCAAAATCCTACCAGTAGAACGAGGCAAATAATCAGACCGTTATTGCTCTAGCATAAGCTGTTTTATTTTGCTTAGCGAAAAAATAACATATCACTTAAAGATAATGACCATTATAATTCAGGGATCAAGCTAAGCATCATAGACCTTGGACTCACAAAAAACTCCTTTAGAAAAACTTGTCTTTCAATATTTATACTCTATAGTTAAGGATTAAGAGAAAACATGACAAAAAGGATGTAACCATGAAGTTATCAGTAAAGTTTTTTTTAGGGGCATTGATCGTCACCTTTTGTAGTGCTGGGTATGCGAAAGAAATTCGCACCCACAAAGACACTTCTAAAGGCATTCTTCATTCTATAACACAAACTAATACGAAGACGGGCCTAACCGAGGTTTCTATTTACAACGCGAAGGGAACAAATGTTCGTGAGATCAAAAACTATAGTGGCGGCACTCTAACAAGCTCATGAGCACATAAATACCGTGCTAATGGCACTCTTAAATCTGCAACAGGTACTGGCTACAACTTAAATGGAAAGCCAAATGGAATAACCAGTGTTAATATCTACAACGCGAAGGGAAAAAACATTAGTGAAGTCAAAGACTATAAAGGCGGCACTCTAATAGGCTCATGGGCACATAAATACCGCGCTAATGGCACTCGTCAATCTACAACATATACTGGCTATAGCTCAAATGGAAAACCAAATGGGATAACCCAGGTTAATACCTACAACGCGAAGGGAAAAAACGTTATCGAGATCAAAAACTATAGCGACGGCACCCTAACAAACTTAGGGATAAATAAATACCGTGCTAATGGCACTCTTCAATCTACAACCTATACTAACTATAACTCAAATGGAAAACCGAAGAGGATAACCCAGGTTAATACCTACAACGCGAAGGGAAAAAACGTTATCGAGATCAAAGATTATAAAGGCGGCACTCTAACCGCCTCATGGGCATATAAATACCGCGCTAATGGCACTCAAGCACTCAATATAAGTAATGCTAATCGTCACTTGACGACGGCTAAAAAACCATCGCAATTCAAAAAAATCGTTGATAAGTTTAAGGCACAAAGACACGATACTCATTCACCCAGGTCAGCAAACATGAAAGAACCAACTAATATTCGGAATTATCCTGATATAGTCACCAAGTAAATTGAGTATAAGAAAATCATAATATCGTAACAAAGAAGAGCCGACCCAAGGCTCTTTTTTGTCATACTAAAGCTGTTAACCTGCATACTCGCTCCCGCCCTGAACTTTATTTTACCTAGACCCAGCATGGGCCTTTTGTTTTCCGGCTAAAAGATTAATGCCTTTAATTTTTAATGCATTAATCGCTACACTCGCACTTTGTAGCTCACACAACTTGAGGCAGGCTCATGCAACAACGCCATACATTTCGTAATTCATTTTCAGCCATTTTTTCCATGCTGGTTCTGGTTGTTATTTTTTATTCTTGGCTTGATGTTCCAGTTGAGCATTGGTTTTTGAATTTGTCGCATGGCTGGGCATATCATTTTTGTAAGAATGCTATTGCCCCTATCTTTGGCTCTCACAATTGGCTGTTTGCCGGTGTTATTAGTTTAGCGCTTGGCCTATTGCTAATGTTGTTTGGTCAGCGCAGGATGGCGCGCGGTTGGTTATTTTTTAGTGTTGTTATTATCCTATCTTTCATTCTATGCACGGTGTTAAAATTTATTCTTGCGCGCTATCGCCCTGAACTTTATTTTACCCAAGGCTTTTATGGTTTTCATTTCTTTTCCTTGAAACATAGTTTGAACTCTATGCCTTCTGGCCATGCGACTTTAGCTTTTGCTAGATGCTATGCACTGGCTAAAATAGCGAAACGTAAAGTACTGACTATTCTGTTGTTAGTTATTGCAAGCTTAATTGCCTTTAGTCGCTTAGTGATTGTGGCGCATTATCCTAGTGATATTATTTTGGGGGCTTATATTGGTTTATTATCTGTCTATTGGGTTGGGGCATTTTTTCCTATTAAAAGAAATCGTCACTTATTTAACTCATCGTCGATTTAAGCAGATTTTTTGATGACGCTACGCTTTTTTAAATAGATTAATAACAATGAAATTGCCGCAGGCGTGATACCTGGTATGCGGGACGCCATGCCAATAGTAGCTGGTTTTGCAGCTATTAATTTTTGTCGCACTTCAGATGATAATCCACTAATAGCTTCGTAACTGAAATTCTCTGGAATTTTTGCATCTTCGTAACGGCGTTGCTTATCAATTTCTTGTTGTTGTCGCTCTATATAGCCTGCGTATTTAGCTTGGATCTCAACTTGCTCAGCAACTTTTTTATCTTGCACACTTGGGCCAAACACTTGCATTAAGCTTTCGTAGTTTAACTCTGGGCGACATAATAGCTCTAGCGCATTTTGATCTTTGCTTAGTGGTTTTTGCAGAATGCTATTTACTTTCTCAACATATTCACTCGCAGGGCTTACCCATGTCGTTTTTAAGCGTTCGCTTTCAGCGGTAATTGCAGCACGCTTAATAATGAATAATTGCCAGCGTTCATCGCTTACTAAATTTAGTTCACGACCTATTTCTGTTAATCGTAAATCGGCATTGTCTTCGCGTAGCAGTAAACGATATTCGGCGCGCGAGGTAAACATGCGATATGGCTCTTGTGTGCCTTTGGTAATTAAGTCGTCAATTAACACTCCTATGTAGGCTTGGTCACGACGCGGTGTCCACGCCTCTTTTCCTTCGGCCAGTCTTGCGGCATTTAGGCCTGCAATTAGCCCTTGTGCCGCGGCTTCTTCATAACCGGTTGTGCCATTGATTTGTCCTGCAAAAAACAAGCCTTTAATAAACTTAGTTTCTAACGAGGGCTTTAAATCACGTGGGTCAAAAAAATCATATTCAATTGCGTAACCTGGGCGAATTAATTTAGCCTTTTCAAAACCGGGGATAGAATGAATAAATTGTGCTTGCACATCGTAAGGTAAACTTGTTGATAAACCATTCGGATAAAGCTCATTGCTGGTTAGGCCTTCTCGCTCGATAAAAACTTGGTGTGAATTTTTATCGGCGAAGCGAACAATTTTATCTTCGATAGATGGACAGTAACGCGGGCCAACACCTTCGATGCTGCCAGAATACATGGCGGATTTATCAAGGTTGTCGCGAATAATTTTATCCGTGTGTTCGTTGGTGTATGCAATATGACACGGTATTTGTTGTGGATGTTCTGCGGCAGAGCCCATAAATGAAAACACTGGCACTGGGGTATCGCCTGGCTGCTCACCTAAAACGGAAAAGTCTACCGAAGCGGCGTCAATTCGTGGCGGTGTACCTGTTTTTAAACGACCAACGCGAAAAGGTAGTGCGCGCAAACGATTTGCCAAGGCAATAGAAGGTGGATCACCTGCACGGCCACCTTGCTTTTGCTCTTCACCAATGTGAATAAGACCACCGAGAAAAGTACCCACGGCAAGCACGACAGTTTGCCCTAAATATTCTGTGCCACTCTCACCAACAATACCTGTAATTTGCTCGTCGGTAACCATTAAGTCATCCACACCATCGGCAACGATAGTTAGGTTTTCTTGGTTTTGCAGAATTTGTTGAATTTGCTCTTTGTATAAGATCCTGTCTGCCTGGGCTCGCGTCGCACGTACGGCAGGGCCTTTACGTGAATTTAAAGTACGAAATTGAATACCCGCCTTATCAATAGCTCGGGCCATGGCGCCACCTAAAGCATCGATTTCCTTAACCAAGTGGCCTTTGCCAATACCGCCAATAGCGGGGTTGCAGGACATTTGCCCTAACGTTTCTATTTTATGAGTGACTAATAATGTTTGTGCACCAGAACGTGCCGCCGCTAAAGCAGCCTCGGTGCCTGCATGGCCACCACCGACGATGATAACTTGGTAAAAATTATTTAAGCTCATGATTTTTCTCGTAAATTTTGATTTAATCAACAACGTTACATTATTGATTTGGGAAGGAGATTATACGCTTTTGTATAAAAAATGAAAGAAATGAGAGGGAAGAGCTCTTTGAGCTCTTCCGCTTAATTTTACTGATTAATGACAAACCGTAAAATTTGTCTGTCTCCGGAACTTAATGATTCGACCGAATCGGCATGCGCTTCGGCGGTATGAATAGCCAAGGCATCAATATTTTTCCTTTTTGAGGTCATCATTTTAATCGTTTCTTCTATGTCTAACTCCATAGATCGACCAGCATAAGTTAATTCGCCTGTTAAGGCGTATTCATCGTAGAATAACTTTAACTCAACAGCAGAGTCACTCGCCATATCTTTAATAGCGATTAAGGAATCTGCCACAGTTTTGCCTGCACGGTACATAGTCGACGGCATTGCGCCCCATAATGAACCTTCTTTATGCATGAAGTTTTTAATGTCGGCATTTTGATATTCTTTCAAATCAATATCCATCTTCGCTTTTTTCGTTGCACCCAGCTGGAAGAACATATTTAAAACAATCGCCAGCACAGTTGAGGTGGTTAATGGTGATGCGATAATAGGACGAAACATCGGCGACACATCGTGTCGTAATTGTGGAATAAATTCAAAAGCTAAACCAATAATAATGGGTAAGCCAATGGTAAATAATTTTCGGGTATCTATCATGCGTGACAACATCACCTGAATACCGGCTACTAAGATAGAAGAAATGACATAGATAAGCATAGCGCCAAGCACTGGTTTTGGAATTAAGGTAAAGAGCTCACTCACCACAGGTGAAAATGAAAATAATATAAATAAGATACCAACCGGTATGGCAACACGTCGACTAGTGACACGCGTCGTCACTGACAAGCCAATATTACCCGAAGAAATACCCATTGGTAGGCCACCTAAAATTGTTGAAAATAAGCTACCTAAACCTGTAGTAAATAGACCGCGGCGAATTTTCTTTAATTCAGGACGCACCCATTCAGCATCATTAGCCTTTTCTACGGTAACTAAGTTACCCATCGCTTTTAACGTTACTGAAATAACAGCAACGATCATTGGAATAATAAAATCCCAGTGGAATGTGCTGAAATGAAAGCCAACGATAGTTGGAAGAGAGAAGATATGGTTACCAGGCAGAGGTGTAACATGTTTAAATAAATGAAAAACCGCACTTAATATTAAGCCCGTAATCAAGCCAAGAATTAAACCGTAGCAAGAAAGACGCTTTCCGCCCCACACGCTGCAAGATACCATGACGATAAGTGACACAAAAGAAACGAGACAAGAATATGAATCTAAATGTAAGTGTTCAATATTACCAACACCACCAAGCGCATTACTAATGCCGACGGTAATGATTGAGATACCAATCATAAAAATCACTAAACCAGAAATTTCAACAGGGAAAAATTTACGCAGACGCAAAACCACATCTGAAAATAAAATCTGAATTAGGCTTTGTAGGTAGTTAATCGTATACAGTAATGGCAAGCCACCAGCCTTGACCGCTAAAACGGATATCGGGAAAAAAGCAGGGTCGGCGAGCATGCAAGTAAAATAATCTGAGCCAATATAACGTCTACCCAATGATAAAGCTAACGTACCAACGCCCATGACTAACATAATGGCTTGAATCATATGCATGGCCGCAAGCGAAGAGCCATGTGCCGCTGAAATAATTAAAATAGGAAATACTAGCACGGCTAAAAGCAAGGCCACATGCTGAATGCCTAATATAATAGTGGTTGTTATTGGCGGCTTTTCATTTATGCCGTATATGATACTCGCTGGTTTAATCGCCATCACTATCTCCGTATGTATAGATTGGGTCGATTCTATGCGGGGGAGGGGGGGATGTCAAACGTAATTGTCTTGTGCATTCAAATAGAGAATGTCTGCGTATTTAGGCAAAACAAGACGAGAGCGAGGTCATTGGAAGATTTTAGGTGGGCTTATACCCTTGCTCACTTACCAATGCAAAAGCTAGAGAAAATTTTGCCTAATAAGTCATCTGAAGTAAATTCACCGGTAATCTCAGCTAAGGCATTTTGTGTCTCGAGCAGATCTGCAGCTAACAATTCACCAGCACGATGTTGATTCAGCTGTTGCTCACCTTGTTGCAAGAAGGCTTGGGCACGGAGCAGAGCATCGAGATGACGACGGCGGGCTATAAATTGATTTTCGGCGTTGTCATTGAAGTTTACGATTTTTTTTAGACTCGCGCTTAACTCATCAATGCCTTGACCTGTTTTTGCAGATAAGGCTAATTCATTATGTGCTGTTTCATTTTTACTAGGCGCTAAATCTGCTTTATTGTATAACACCAATAATGGTTTTTGCAGAGCAAACAACCTGGCATATTGTTGTTCGAGATCGTGCTCAGGGTTTGTGCTGTCAATCATTAATAAAATCGCATCAGCATTTTCAATTTCTTGGTAGGCACGACGTATGCCTTCTTGCTCTACTTGATCTGTGCTTTCACGCAAACCGGCGGTGTCGACAACATGTAACGGCAAACCATCAAGCACAATATGTTCACGCAACACATCACGCGTAGTGCCAGCCACATTGGTGACGATAGCACTATCACGACCACTTAAACGATTTAGTAGGCTAGACTTACCTGCGTTTGGTTTGCCGGCAATAACGACTGTCATGCCTTCTTTTAAGAGAGTGCCTTGCTTTGCACTTTGTAGCACGGCGTTTAATTTTGTTTTAATTATTTGTAAATCGTGGCCGACTTTTCCATCCGACAAGAAATCAATTTCTTCTTCTGGAAAATCAATTGCCGCTTCTACATAGATACGCAATTGAATCAAGGCTTCGACTAGTGCATTTATTTGCTTAGAGAATTCACCCTGTAAAGAGCGAGTTGCGCTACGCGCCGCTTGCTCGGATGAGGCATCTATTAAATCAGCAATGGCTTCAGCTTGTGCTAAATCAATTTTATCATTTAAGAATGCACGTTCTGAAAACTCACCCGGCCGCGCTAAGCGTGCACCAAATTGTAAAACTCTTTTTAACAAAAGATCCATTATAACCGGGCCACCGTGGCCTTGTAGCTCTAGTACGTCTTCTCCAGTAAATGAGTTTGGTTTTGCAAAATAGAGCGCCACCCCATTATCAATAACGTCGGCTTGTGGGCCTTTAAAATCAACATGCGCAACAAACCGTGGTTTTGGACATTCACCTAAAATAGCTTGAGCAATCTGTTTTGTTTTTGGCCCGGAAACACGAATAATGCCGATACCTCCGCGACCAGAAGGCGTAGCAATAGCAGTAATGGTATCAATGCTGTTCATAAAATTCCTGATTGAAATAAATAGATAGTTTACCTTTTATGCGACTTGCTGTTTAGGTTGTTTTAGAAAAATAGCACAAATTAGTGCTATGACATACAAGCAAGGCATAAGAAAAAAAGCAAGATGAAAATCACCTATACTCAATAAATTAAGATTGGTGGCGATTATTTTATGATGCCATTCTAATAAGTAGCCAAATAATGGTTGCGATAAGGCGCCGAGCATTACTAATGCTGTATTCACAAAACTCATGGTGATTCCACTAATAACTAACGGCATACTCTCTTTCGCTAATGTGGTCGCCGTTGCTGTACTACCAGCGCACAAACCTAATAACAGAAAAAGCATTCGCACATTATTAATACTATGAGGCGTCAACCAAATAAGAAAAGATGCAGTAGCCATCAATGTTACGGCAATAATCATTAATCGTTTATGACAACATGGTAAGTAGGAGGTCAGCCAGCCAAATAATGGGTAACCAATAATAGCCCCTAAAAAAATTAAACTACTAATTTCAGCTGAGCTATCGCGCGTTAGATTGTAAGTCTTTTCTAAATATGAAGTTCCCCACAAGGCGTCGATAGTATCAAAAGTACAATATACGAAAGCGATATAAACAGCAGCAAGAAGAATCTGCTTTGATGTAATAATTTTTAGAAGAGTCTTTTTCAAATAACTATTAGTCTTAAATATTGGTTCACTTTTTAAGCTATTTTGACCTTGAGGAAAGTTTTTAACAAACAACCCAACTAACACTACTACTACAATACCAACAAAGGACAAATTAAATAATAACTCACGCCAAGTTAACATATTCATTAAATGGCTTAACGTAACTTCCCCTAAAAAAGCGCCTATCATACCAATCATATTCACTAAGCTACACATAAAGGCAAAGTGACGTGATTGAAACCAATTAACCACTATTTTTAAACAACACAAATAACCAAATGAAGAGCCAAAACCGACTAAGCCGCGACTAAAATAAGAAAGCATCAAGGAATGTGAAGAAGAAAATAAGAAGCCTCCTATCGTGATTAATACCGCGGCACACAAAAGAGGACGTTTAGGGCCATAGTTGTCAACCAAAATACCTACAGGGATTTGCATAATCCCATAAACATAAAAGTAAATCGCCGATAAATTACCTATGACTGTGGCATCAATCGAAAAGCTTCGCATAATTTCGGCCACCATAACAGATGGGGAAATACGCATGACATATTCATAAAGATAATAAAAAACAGCAATTGACCAAACTAGCCAAGGCAGGATTTTACGTGGGAAATACTTAAGTAATGATAACACTTCCGACTATCCTTATTGCTAAATTGAGATGCGCATTATGAAAGAAGCCGATTAAAAATGCAATAAATACTAAAATGCCCCTTTAATTTTTAAACATTTAATTAAAGGGGCATCAGTTGATCTGTAGAAATACTAAACTAGCGTTTCAATTTTTGTTTTTGCAATTTTTCTTTATTGGCTACACGCTTGTAAACATAAAGCTGATGCAAAATAGTAAAGAGTGTATTTGTGATCCAATATAATACTAACCCTGCAGGGAAATGTAAGAAAAACACCGTGAAAATTACTGGCATAAACATCATAACTTTAGCCTGAGTTGGATCTGCAGGTGGTGGGCTGAGTTTTTGTTGTAAGAACATTAACACACCCATAATAACAGGCAAAATATAATACGGATCATGGACCGATAAATCTTTAATCCAAAACATCCATGGCGCCATCCGGAATTCAACACTTTGCATAATAACCCAATACAAACCAATAAATACTGGAATTTGAATAATAATTGGCAAACAACCACTTAATGGATTTACTTTTTCAGTTTTGTACAGCTCCATAGTGGCTTTACTTATCGCTTGGCGATCACTACCATGCCGCTCTTTTAGTGCGACCATTTTTGGTTGTAGCTTACGCATACCAGCCATTGAGCGAAAACTTTTATCTGATAATGGGTAGAAGATCACTTTAATCACTATGGTGGTTAAAATAATTGACCAGCCCCAGTTACCAATAAGACCATGAATTAATTTCATAATCCAAAAGATTATTTTTGAAATAAACCATAACCAACCATAATCAATCGTCATGCTTAAGTGCGGTGATAATATATCCAAGTTACTGGCTATTGCCGGCCCAACATATAACGTGTTACTTGTTGTCATACTTTGCCCAGGCTGAACTATCTGCGCAGGACCAATCATACCTACAGTATAGATATCATTATTCGTTGTCGTATAATAATGATAGTTCTGTTGCGCTGGTGGGACCCAAGCACTTAAGAAATATTGTTGGATCATTGCAGCCCAACCATTGGTCGCATTCTGATTTAATGGCTCGTCTGAAAAGTTCTTAAATTTTAATTTTTGGTAATGCTCTGCTGGACTTGAAACAGCAGCACCAGTGAAGGTAGCGTAGTGAGTTAACACAGAGCCTGTTTTTCCTGGCTGGGTACGAGCTAGTTGTGTGTAAACATAACCTGTCCATGGCTTTCCGCTGCTATTTTGCACTTTATAATGAATTGCTACCGCATATGAGCCACGTTTAAAAACATAACTTTTAGTAACTCGTAAACCTCGTGTATTACGCCATGTTAAATCAACCGTTAAGCTATTTTTTCCTTTAGTCATAGTATAACTATTTTGTGCTGCACGATAAGTCACTTGGCCTTTTTGTGTATCAGGACCTTGCGTACCTGTTAAACCACTTTGTGCAACATAATAACTGCTTGGGTTTTGATTAAATAACGTAACATTTTGTTGTGGATTTTCTTCTTGCTTATAACCAACTAAGCTCGTTTGCTCAATGTTACCGCCCAGAGTATCAATCGCAACATTTAGCACATCCGTTTTAACGGTGATCAAGTGTTTGTTGTTTTTTGCACTAACGATAACAGGTGTTTTTACGCCAGCCTGATGCACTGTATGATTATTTTGTGGAACTGAAGGCACACTACCATTGCTTGAGCTATTGGCTGCTGGAGCAGCAGGTTGGCTAGCTGTGGTTGTAGCCGCAGATGCATTAGTTGCTGGGAATTCACGCTGCCATGAGTTCCATAATAATAAGGCAACGACAACAAGAGCCGCGTATAAAGCAATTTTACGATAATCCATAACTATCCTTTAGGTATTTGATGTTTTTGACATAATGTCGGTGGAACAAGATCAACACCGCCAGCACTAAACGGGTGGCAACGAAGTAATCGACGAACTGAATAATAAAAGCCTTTAAAAAATCCATGTACTTGTAATGCCTCAACTGCATAATTTGAGCAACTTGGATAATAACGACAACGCGGCCCTAGTAAAGGGCTAATAATATATTGATAAATTTTGATTAAGAAGATGACGACGTTGCTTGCGACTTTTTGGCACGTTTGGCTAATTGTTTCCATAAAGTTTCTATACATTCGCGCAATTGCTTCTTATCATAATCTTTGGTTTTATGCCGAGCTAGCACCACAATATCCAAACTGGGTAAGTGGCTGGCTTGTTGTCGAAAACTTTCACGCACTATGCGTTTAATTGTATTTCGCTGCACGGCTAACTTAGCATATTTTTTTGCGATGGCTAAGCCAAGTCGCGGCTGGTTTAACCTTTGTGGTTTTGCCAGTACTAAAAAAGCATCATCGCTGACTGATAATCGTGTGCCACGCATCGCGTTAAAATCAGCACCGATTAATAAACGTTGTTCTTTAGTGAAACGTGTGCTCACAAAAGTAAACCGCTAATTACGAGCTTAAGACTTTACGGCCTTTTGCACGACGGCGATTAATGACAGCGCGTCCAGATTTTGTAGCCATACGTGAACGAAAGCCATGAGTTCTAGCGCGTTTAATTTTACTTGGTTGAAAAGGTCTTTTCATCGTTATTAATCCTGTTTTTCTATCCACCCAAAAGGGCGCTAATTCTATGTAAAATAAGGGCCTATTGTCAAACGTTAATTCATTTATTGATGATATTTATTAAAGTCTTGCTTTAAACAATCTTAAAATTTTTTTTATTTAATTAAATTTATTGTTACTATAAGGCCTGTGGATATGTTGGTAATCTTTAATTTCTTTATCTTTTCAATTGCTTAAAATGGTTTTTACCTGTTTAACGATAGGCTTAAGCTCTGTGTCTCCTTTGGGGGTAAGTCGTGAATGAGGTAATTCTGTGGATAAGCGACCTGGTTACCCACAGAATTAAAGGCCCGTTATACTGAGCTTTCACAGAGGTTGTACACAATGGCTTTTTATACGTTCTTGTTGTTATTGTGGCTTTTTAGGTGAAATCTTAAAAAGAAAAGGACATGTTTAAGTTAATTGTACCGACAGGCGCAACAGAATCATTCTTTCCAGTATCTGGGGTTTTACCCAATATATGGGTATAGGAAAAGGTTGTATTTAGATATGAGCTAAAGGCATAACCGGCACCTAATTGAAATTGCGGATTGTATGCAGTTTCACTTTTTATCTTACTCGTATCATCAAGCGATTGTGCAACACGAGCAATGCCTAATTTAGAGAGTAGGACTATTTTTTGACGAGTAGTGTATTGTGCGACACCAAGAACAGATATGGCACGGCCACTGTATAGGAATCTATTACGCGATAGGTAACCTACTTATTCTTCACAAACTCGGCGTAGTCGCCTTCTATGCCCAACTGCCAGTTACGTTGTAGGTTGAGTCTACGGGTATTAAAGAAGTGACTGACTCCTAAACGAAAACTTGTGCCACCTACTTGGTGAAAACTACCTAGCAGTATACCAGAAGCGATTTTCCAATGTTCATTCTAAGTTTGTAAACCGCCTTGAGTAATGCTTAAGGTTACTGAATTGCTTTTTATTGCAAATGCATAAGGTATGCATTTAAATGATAATAGTGAGGCGAGTATAATTTTTCTCATAACCATAGTGTAATGAACTAAAGTGGATACGTCAAAAAAACGACTTAGTCATTGCTTATAATCCTAACTTCCCTGAGTTAAATCTTTTCAAACAAACAAACGATCTATACTAGGGTAATTAAACATAATCTGGTCGATCTTTTTGTGGATAAGTCTTAAAATCAACGCTATACTCTTGCCCCTTCGGGAGCTAGTGATAAAATAAAGTCACCATCCCAAGTGCCAAATTAGACAATGATAACTGGAGTTTGTATTAAATTATGACCGTTTGGAAACAATGTTTAGAACGCTTACAGTCTGAAATACCGGATCAACAATTCAATACTTGGTTGCGTCCTTTACAGAGTGAGCAGCATGAAAACACATTAGTCTTATTAGCGCCGAACCGATTTGTTTTAGAATGGATAAATGATAAATTTCTAGAACGTATTCATGGACTACTCGCTGAAGATAATGGCGCAAATACAATTGTGGTTAAGTTGCAAATCGGCAGTAAAGCTAGGCCTGCAAGTACAGTAAGTGCTACAGAGAATAAGCAAGCGACCACGGTGAGGACTGCAGCCCCTAAGTTACAAGGCTCATTTGCATCATCTAGCAGAAACTCCAGACCAAAAACTAATATTCATTATAATAGTAATTTGAATCCGGCATTTACGTTTGATAGTTTTGTTGAAGGAAAATCGAACCAATTAGCCCGCGCAGCTTCTTTTCAGGTAGCTGAAAATCCTGGTACAGCTTACAATCCTCTTTTTATATATGGCGGAGTAGGCTTAGGTAAAACCCATCTTATGCATGCGGTTGGAAACCAAATTTTAAAAAATAAACCAGATGCAAAAATTATTTATTTGCATTCAGAACGTTTTGTGGCTGATATGGTCAAAGCATTGCAAAGTAATGCGATGAATGATTTTAAGAAATTTTACCGTTCTGTCGACGCTTTACTAATTGATGACATTCAATTTTTCGCCGGTAAAGATCGTTCGCAAGAAGAATTTTTTCATACTTTTAATGCGTTGCTTGAAGGGGATCGTCAGTTAATTTTAACCAGTGATCGCTATCCTAAAGAAATTAATGGTGTTGAAGAGCGTTTAAAATCACGTTTTGGTTGGGGGTTAACGGTTGCGGTTGAGCCACCAGAATTGGAAACTCGAGTCGCTATTTTGATGAGTAAAGCTGAAAAAGCAAATCTCGATATGCCATACGAAGTGGCTTTCTTTATTGCTAAGCGCTTACGATCTAATGTTCGTGAATTAGAGGGAGCGTTGAAAAGAGTGATTGCAAGTGCGCACTTTACCGGTAGCGATATTACGTTAGATTTTGTTAAAGACGCATTGCGCGATTTATTAGCTTTGCAAGATAAGTTGGTTACTATTGATAATATCCAAAAAACGGTAGCAGAATATTATAAAATAAAGCTAGCTGAACTTCTTTCTAAACGTCGCAGTCGTTCAGTTGCACGACCACGACAAGTGGCGATGGCATTAGCAAAAGAGTTGACGAATCATAGCTTGCCAGAAATTGGTGATGCGTTTGGTGGGCGTGATCATACGACGGTTATCCATGCCTGTCGTAAGATTAAAGAACTAAAAGAAACTACCCCAGATATTGGTGAAGATTATACTAATTTATTGCGTACGCTTTCGAGCTAAGCTCATTTGCGTTACACTATTACTATTGATTTTTAAGAGAACTTCATGAAATTTACTATTCAACGTGACCAATTACTTAAACCCTTACAACTTCTTAATAATGTCGTTGAAAAACGACAAACGTTGCCAATATTGGGTAATGTGCTGCTAACAGCAGAGAACGAGTTATTATCGTTAACCGGTACTGATTTAGAAGTCGAGTTATGTGGGCAAGCTGTTATTTCAAAATTAACAGATGCTGGCGAGATAACGGTTCCTGCGAAAAAACTGTTCGATATTTGTCGCTCACTTCCGGATAACAGCGAGTTAAATATTAAAGTTGAAAACCATAAGTTGTTTGTTCATGCAGGCAAGAGTCGTTTTAACTTATTAACCTTGCCGGCTCTTGAGTTCCCTAAAGTTAAAGATGCTAGTGATGGTGTGCGTTTTACTGTTTCAAGTGCAGAATTAAAACTTTTATTAGATAGCACGCAGTTTGCTATGGCACAACAAGATGTCCGTTATTACCTAAATGGTTCGCTCTGGCATATTGAAAATAATACGTTAACTTGTGTCGCAACAGACGGCCATCGTTTGGCGGTGAGCCACATTAACGTTGAGGCTGAGCTAGCTGAGACTAATGCACAGATAATCGTACCGCGTAAAGCTATTATTGAAATGAATAAGATAATTACTGAAGCTTCAGACACAATCGAAGTTGTAATAGGGGCTAATCACGTTAAGCTCATTACGGAAGACTTTGTGTTAACCTCAAAGCTTA
Source organism: Gammaproteobacteria bacterium (assembly GCA_034110705.1). Taxonomy (GTDB): domain Bacteria; phylum Pseudomonadota; class Gammaproteobacteria; order JABDGN01; family JABDGN01; genus JAWUVP01. The sequence continues at coordinate 37,201 of JAWUYR010000014.1, forward strand.
TTGATGGTCGTTTCCCAGATTATAATAACGTTATTCCTAAACACAATGACTTTAAGATGGTTGTTGATCGTGATGCTTTAAAGCCTGTGCTAACCAGGGTTGCAATTCTTTCTAATGAGAAGTATCGTGGCGTACGTTTAACACTTGAAGAAAATAAATTAAAAGTAATGGCAAATAATCCTGAACATGAAGAAGCAGAAGAAGAGATTGATGTTGCTTATAGTGGTGATTCATTTGAAGTTGGCTTAAACGTTAATTATATCATAGATGCCTTAAACACATTGCCGAAAGGTAATATTGTCTTTTGGTTTGGTGGAGCTGAAAAGAGTGTGTTACTTGAGCATGAGAAAGAAGGCAATATTCATGCCCTGAATGCTATTATGCCTATGCGCCTTTAAGGCTCCGTCTTTATACTATGGCGACGATTAATCGGCTAGTACTTGATAACATTCGTAACCTCAGTCATGCAGAGTTGAAATTCTCTTCTCGCTATAATCTTTGCTATGGTAGTAATGGCTCCGGTAAAACCAGTATTCTTGAATCCATTTACCTCTTAAGTAATGGTAAGTCATTTCGCAGTCATAATAAATCACGCATCATCCAGCACCAACAAGATTCATTTACTATCTTTGCAGAGGTAATATCTCATGATAGCGAAGAAAAAATCGGGATGCAAAAAAGTCAGAATGGGCATACACGTCTTCAATTAAATGGTGAAAAGTGTAAAAGTTTAGCAATGATAGCCGAAATTCTTCCGGTTGTATTAATAGACCCTAACAGCTACGGCCTGATTGAAGATGGCCCAACTTCTCGCCGGCAATACCTTGATTGGGGATTGTTTCACGTGGAACAATCCTATGCTCAACTTACATCTGATTATGCTCAATGTCTCAAGCAACGTAATGCGGCATTAAAGCAGAGTAAGCCCATCCCTGAGTTGAAGCTCTGGGATGGGTCGTTGGCGAGTTTGGGTGAGCAGATCCATTGCTGTCGTTTACGTTTTCTCGAGGCAATAGAGCCATTCTTTCATAAGCTAATAATAGCCTTAGATTTTAGTGTTGATGTTCAGTTAGATTATGCGCCTGGATGGGACCAAAAGTTGGATTTGTTAACGGCCATTCAAAGAGGACTTGGTAAGGATATGGCTTTGGGTTACACAACTGTAGGTCCTCAACGTGCCGATGTGCTTTTCAGCGTTAATGATGTTCCTGCCTCTGATGTGCTGTCACGGGGACAAGAGAAGCTGGTTGTCACTGCGCTAATGTTGGCTCAAGGAGAGTATTATCGCCATGTTAAACAGGATGAATGTATCTATCTTATTGATGACTTGCCCTCCGAGCTTGACCAAAGTAATCGGGATAAGTTATTTGAGCTTCTAGCTACTATTCCAGGACAAATGCTAATTACCGCAACCGATGTCAGATATTTCCCAAAAAATATAAATATGCTGGGTAATGTGTTTCACGTGAAACATGGTATTTTACAAGTCGTTTAATTTTTTTGTGGATAATGTTTTGTCTGATAATTAATTCTTAAGAAAATCACCAGTGATTTCAATGCAATTTTAAGGTTAGGCCTCTATTGTTTGTGTGGATAAGGGTGTGGATGAAAAATTATTTTTCAGCACTAAGCAATCAAAATATTAAGCGTGAGAAGCCTGCTCGTCACAATATTCTAATAAATAAAATCTTTTAATTTTCAGTGTTTGCATCAGAAAAAATGTTTTTGCTATAAATATTGCGTCATATAGTTGGGGTTGAGGATGGTTTTGTTTTCAAGTGCAGGTTACTCTTTAAAATGGGAGCTAAGTATCTGAAGGTCTAGCTCCCTTTAGTGTTGATTGTGTTTATCTTTGAAGAGGGCAGTCCTGCTCAGTTTCGACAGTTAGACCGTTAGCATATTTGGGTATGTCTCCAATATTCCATGTGCTTTTAAAATTTTGAGCTTCTTCAGCCGTTAGTCTAAACTCATAAGCTATAGTGTAGCTAGCTTTCTGACCATCAGGACAAGTTATTGGGGAGGTAAAGGTAAGATCTATGGAGCCTTCCAGTGTTGGTGTTCCATTTATATTAATCGGGTTTACTGTTACTACTTGTACGTCATCAGGGTGTAATAATGAGCCCGTAGGCGCAATATTGGGAGTTGCGCTGATGTCTGCAAGAGTTGAGCCTGCCGCAGCTTCTAGTTTAACAGTTGTGGCCTGGTTGCTGCTGTTGATGAAACTTACGGTATAAGGTACTGTATTTTGATCGGCGGCGACCAGTGCTGGCGATAATGATGCTATCAATAATAAGCTTAATGTTATTTTCATGGTTTTTCCTTGGGGTTATTTGAAATATTAATTTATTTAAATAATGAACAAATATTGTACAATCTTGTTGAGCCAGTGTCAAGGTTTCCACTATAGTATGTGGGAGCAAAGTAGTAATGTCCGGTATGGATTATTTGCCGAGGGGCTGAGAAATTGAGCGCAGAACATCTACTAGCAATGCCTCCCTTTAGTTTGAGTTGAGCGGTCATTAATCCGTTGATTTTACAATCTTATTAGCCAGTTCTCTGCGGTCAAAAAGTCCCCTTGTTGGCTGAAAACTGGTATAATTAGGCATCAATTTTTAAGGATGTCACATGAGCACAGAGCCACAATACGATTCCAGTAATATTAAAGTCTTAAAAGGATTAGACGCGGTACGTAAGCGGCCGGGAATGTATATTGGTGACACTGATGATGGCATGGGCTTACATCACATGGTCTTTGAGGTGGTCGATAACTCTATCGATGAGGCGTTGGCTGGACACTGTAGTAAAATTCAAGTGACAATTCATTCCGACAATTCTGTCTCCGTTAAAGATAACGGCCGTGGAATACCGGTTGGCATACATGAAGAAGAAGGCCGCTCTGCTGCTGAAGTTATCATGACAGTACTACATGCCGGTGGTAAGTTTGATGACAACTCTTATAAGGTGTCTGGTGGTTTGCATGGTGTTGGTATTTCTGTTGTTAATGCGCTATCATACAAGCTTACGTTAACGATTCGTCGCGAAGGCAGTTTGCATGAGCAAACTTATATCCATGGTGAGCCACAGGCCGATTTAAAAGTCATTGGGGAAACAGATGCAACAGGAACTGAAGTACGTTTTTACCCAAGTTCAGATACCTTTACTAATATTGAATTCCATTATGAAATTTTAGCAAAACGTTTGCGTGAATTATCATTCTTAAACTCTGGTGTGTGTATTGAGTTATTAGATGAGCGCACTGCAAAGAAAGATAAGTTTGAATACGAAGGTGGAATTAAAGCCTTTGTGGAACATTTAAATAAAAATAAAACACCGATTATCGATCAAGTCTTTTATTTCTCGCATGAAAAAGATGATGTAACCGTTGAGGTTGCCATGCAGTGGAATGATAGTTATCAAGAAAGTATTTTTTGTTTCACCAATAACATTCCTCAGCGTGATGGAGGTACTCACTTAGCGGGTTTCCGTGGTGCGCTAACGCGAACTCTAAATACATATATTGAAAAAGAAGTCTCGGCGAAAAATAAAATCAGCACAACAGGTGATGATGCGCGTGAAGGTTTAACGGCCGTTTTATCGGTTAAGGTGCCAGACCCTAAATTTTCATCGCAAACCAAAGATAAATTAGTATCGTCCGAAGTGAAACCAATTGTTGAGTCCCAACTGAGTGGGCATCTACAAGATTTCTTATTAGAAAATCCAAGCCAAGCAAAAATTATTATTCACAAAATTGTTGATGCTGCACGTGCACGCGAAGCCGCTCGTAAAGCTCGTGAAATGACACGTCGCAAAGGTGTGTTGGATATTGCAGGTTTGCCAGGTAAGTTGGCCGACTGTCAGGAAAAAGACCCTGCTTTGTCAGAAATCTTTATTGTTGAGGGTGACTCTGCCGGTGGTTCTGCCAAGCAAGCACGCAGTCGACGTTCTCAAGCGATTTTGCCTTTACGAGGTAAAATTTTAAATGTTGAAAAAGCTCGTTTTGATAAAATGATTTCATCAGAACAAGTTGGTACTTTAATTACAGCGTTAGGCTGTGGTATTGGCCGTGACGAATATAACCCGGATAAAATTCGTTATCACAATATCGTGATCATGACCGATGCGGACGTCGATGGTTCGCACATTCGTACATTATTATTAACCTTCTTTTATCGACAAATGCCGGAGTTAATTGAGCGAGGTTATATTTATATTGCTCAACCACCTTTGTATAAATTGACTAAAGGTAAAAAAGGTCAATATATAAAAGATGATAATGAGCTTGGAACTATCTTGATGCAAATTGCATTAGAGCAAACTGAGTTACACCCAAGTATTGATGGCCCCGTTATTAGAGGTCTTGCTTTAGAAAATTTAGCTAAACAATTTCAAGCCACTGAGAATATAATTAAGCGTTTATCACGTTTATATCCAGAAGGTTTATTACATTCTTTACGTCGTTTAGAGCCTCTTAAAGAAGCTTTATTAAGTGATGAGGTGGCTATGCAAGCTTGGGCACATACTATTGAAACGGAAATGAATAATAATATTGCAAGTAATATTGCTTATCAAGTTACCGTCGCGCATGATCTAGAAAGTAAATTTTACTTACCAACGATTATTACTGAGCATCATGGCGTGGAAAGTGAATATGTCTTAAATCGAGAATTCATTTTCTCAGGTGAGTACAAAGCGATTGTTGAGGTGAGTGAAGTTTTACACGGCTTGATTGGCGAAGGTGCCTTCATACAGCGCGGTGAGAAAAAACAAACTATTAAAAATTTCAATGAAGCGGTTAGTTGGTTAATGAGTGAAGCCAAGCGCGGTTTAATCATTCAGCGTTATAAAGGTCTAGGTGAAATGAACCCCGATCAATTATGGGAAACGACCATGGACCCAGAGACGCGTATCATGCTGCAAGTTTCAATCGATGATGCCGTTGCTGCTGATGAAATTTGTACGACACTGATGGGCGATCACGTAGAGCCACGACGTCAGTTTATTGAAGCCAATGCTTTGGCGGTACAAAATTTAGACGTGTAAATAACTTTTTCTGTCACTATCTTTGCGGTGACAGTCTCCTATTGTAGAGCATTAACCTGGTGTTAATGCTCATTCTTTTTTGTCACTCACCCAGCAGTTAAGTTTGGGTTCTAAAAATAATAGTTGCTTACTAAACGCTGTCTTCAATGTTTTTCTTGTTATATGATTCAGGAAATAGATGGCGTTCACGTTCAATCAGTTCTTGGGTTTCTTCTGCTGGCAAGCGTTGTGCCAAAGCAATGTAGAAAATCACGATGCTAAAAATCCCAACGTAAACCATATCCATACCAAATGGGATATAACCTGTGCCGCCACCAAAGTTGCCCATATAAGATAGTAGCGCCATGCCGGCAAAATAAGGAATTAACCACCAAGCATGTTTCGCATGCAAAGGTGGTTTAGGCGCTTTTTGCGTTAAGCGATATAGCACTAGTACGACAAGACCAAGCGAGCCAATGGCATACATTTTCCAAATGGTTTGCCAGCCAGTCCAGTAACCAATTTCATTTAAAATGATAAATGCCGATAAGGCAATGAAAGTGCCTGCCGGCAAGCGAAAAGGGCGGTGTAAATCAGGAACTTGTTTGCGCAAAGCAACTAAGGCAATTGGCACAATTGCATGCGAAATAACTAAGGCTGCAATTACAAAGCCAACTAATTGTTGCCAACCGGGTAAAGGCGCCAATAAAATTAAACCGGCAATAACGTTTACAATAATTGCAACATAAGGCACGCCTTTTTTGTTCAGCTTCAACATTGATTGCGGTGCATAACCATTAGCACTCATCGCATAGTTAACTCGTGCTGTTGTTGTTACCACCATTAGCGCGCTACCAAATGGTGAAACTGTCGCTGCCATATACATGATGACGACTAACCATCCAAGCCCAAGACCTGCAGCGATACCAACAAAGGGGCCACTTTCGCCGGCGAATGATAAATGATTCCAGCCATGTGCTAAAGCACTGGTTGGGATGATGGCGATAAAGACGTATTGCAGCAATGCATATAAAATAATACAAATCACTAGCGAGCCAATTAATGCAAGTGGTAAAGCGACTTGTGGGTTTTTAACTTCTCCACCAAGCTCAACCGATAAGCGGAAACCAAAGAAAGCAAAGATGACGCCAGCCATTGGTAGGGACGTTAAAATACTTTTAATTCCATAAGGCATGAAGCCGTGTGAGGTAAAGTTACTACCGTGAAAAGCAACACTCAAGAAAGTAATGATTACGATGATAGGGAACAATAATTTTAAGATAACTAAAATATTATTAAAGCGAGTGACAAAAAAAATGCCATAGATATTAATCACGCTCATTACAATTAGTAATAATGCGGCGATAACATAACCAATGCCGGATAAGCCAACGTCACCATTATTATGATGTATTAGCTGTGGAAAATAAGGGCCAATATATTGCAGTAGGGTTTGTACTTCTGTTGGTGTAATTAAAGCGTAAGCTATCCAGGCGAGCCATGTCATGATATAGCTGACCAACGACCCATGACTAAATTGTGGGAAACGTGCGATACCGCCAGCGAGTGGCAACATAGCAGATAGCTCGCTAAAGGTAAGAGAAACAACAATCACCAATAAGCCACCAAAAACCCATGATAGCACCGAGGCAGGGCCTGCAATTTTTGCAGCAAATAATGGGCCCATTAACCAACCGGCACCTAACATTGCCCCTATTGAGACAAAAAGCAAACTAACTTTGCTCACTACGCGCTGCATTTTCATGATGAAGGATCCCCTAAATATAAAGTTTCACGACTGTAGCAAAAAGCACCACAACTTACCAGCAAAAGCCTTATAGTTAGCCTGCTGTCGAGGTAATAGTTCATATCATAAAGGGATTAAGATTGTTTTAAAAAACAAGTTTTTAAGACAAGTTTCACGCCATTAACACGGCCTTCAATGTGTTCCGGATTATTGGTTAAGGAAATATTTTTTACGACCACGCCACGCTTGGCTGTAAAGCCTGCGCCTTTAACATCGAGATCTTTAATAATGGTAACCGTGTCGCCAGCGCTTAAGATAGTTCCGTTGCTATCCCGAGCAGGTGTTGAGTCATCGCTTTCAGTATTGTTATCGGTTGTGGCCCAAGCAAGAACTTCTGGTTCTAAATATAGGGTATCCAGCAAATCTTGTGGCCATCCTAGGTCACTCAATTGAGTCAGTAGTCGATAAGCCATTACTTGCACGGCAGGCGTTGGGCTCCACATGCAATCATTAAGGCAGCGCCAATGATTGGTATCCATTTTGTTGGTGCCAGTGATTTGATTGTGACAATTTGAGCAGATAAGAAGGGCTTGATCAGCTGAACCATCACCAGGAATAATATCGTAAACTTGTAAATCAATTTGCTTGGTGCAGAGTTCACATTTATTTTGGCTACGCTCGGTTAAGAGTTGTTCTTTGCTAGGCATGTTCTTCTCAAGATCTCATATTGTTCATACTAAGTTAGTTTAACTTAGATCTAGTCTATAAAGATAAAATAAATTTTTTAATGTCTAAGTCGTTTCTCTTGCATACTCTTGCTGCAGCAATTGAAATTCTTCAAAACTTTCAGGCGAATGATTTTTATCGAGCAAACTTGTCATTATGTTACTGATAAGGGCTAAAATAAAACCAGGGATCAATTCATACAATTTAAAAATCCCCCGAGGACATTGCCAAGAAAATGCCAGATAATGACGGTCGCAGCGCCAACGATCATTCCAACAATAGCCCCGCGTTGTGTACAGCGAGGCCAATAGAGGGCGAGAATGATCACCGGGCCAAAAGCAGCGCCAAGACCTGACCATGCATAGCCGACTATTTGTAATAGTGAAGCTTGAGGGTTTGCAGCAATGATGTACGAGACTAAGGCGCAAGCGGCTATAGCAAGTCGACTGACCCTTAACAATTATTTTTGTGACGCTTTAGGGCGATATCGATGATAAATATCCTCGGCAATAGAGCTTGAGTTTACTAATAATTGTGCCGAAGCAGTGCTCATGATGGCTGATAATACAGCGGCAAGTATGAACCCAACAATAAAAGGATTAAAAAAGTCGATCGCTAAGTGCAACATTACCGTGTCTGGTTTAGCAAGATGTGAATAATGTAGCGCTCCTAGAAAACCAATAGCACAAGCTCCACATAAGGAAAGAATCATCCAGAGCATACAGATATTACGTGCAACCGGTAACTTATTAGGTTTTTTTATCGCCATAAATCGCACGAGGATGTGCGGTTGGCCACAATAACCTAATCCCCAACCTAACATCGAGAGGATAAAGATCCAACTTGCACTATGATATAGCTGCCAGTGTGAAGCGGGTAGCTTTGCCGTCATATGATGAAAATTCCCGATTAAATTAATATGGAAGATTGTAACGATAGGGACTATTAATAAAGCAAGAAACATTAAACTGCCTTGAAAAAAATCAATCCAACTTAAGGCAAGGAAGCCGCCAATCAAGACATAAACAACGATACCTAAAACCAGGATTAGTAAGGCCAGATGATAGCTTAAGTTAAAAAATGTACTCAGTAACAATGCTCCGCCAACAAAGCTCGCTGCCACATAAATAGTAAAGAAAATTAAAATAATAACCGTAGTCACAATGCCCAAAATAGAACGTTGACCTTGAAAGCGATGCTTTAAAAAAGCAGGAATAGTTAATGAATTATTAGCCGCTTCTGTATAAATGCGTAAACGTTTTGCGATGAAGGTCCAATTTAAAAAAGCACCAATCACTAAGCCAATCGGTAACCATATTGCCTCCATGCCGCTAACAAACACAGCTCCAGGCAAGGCCAAAAGTAACCAGCCACTCATATCAGACGCGCCAGCAGCCAAAGAAACAATTAAAGCACTCAATCTTCTTCCGCCGAGGACGTAGTCCGATAAATTATGAGTTGTTTTTGATGCAATAAAGCCAACAATATAAATAATGGCAAGATAAAGAATTAACATAATAAGTAGGGGAAGAATAGGTGTTTGCATAATATTCTCAGTAGGAAATAATCGCGATTGTAGGGCTAAGTGTCATTGATTGCAAATGGGCTCCTCACCTGCGCTGTAGGTCGAGGATTATAAGTGACTCAAATGCTAACCAATAAAAGGTTAGTTATTTAATATGATTTGTAACTGTTCAATAAAAAAATCAATCTCATCTTTGGTGCCGGTATTAACACGCAAATAATTAGGCATGCCGTAAGGCACAAGCGGGCGAACAATAACGCCGCGCGTTAATAATTTTTGAGCAATGTCTTTTGCTTGCTTGCCAAAATTAACGGTAATGAAATTTCCAGCCGTCGCTATCATTTGTAAGCCTAACTTGTTGAAGAACGTTTCTAGCTGTTGCATTCCTATTTTATTTAGCGCCAAAGATTTGGCAACAAACTCTTCATCCTCTAAGGCTGCAAGAGCCGCGATTAAGGTTGGGCTGCTAACATTAAACGCTTTTCGCACTCGCTCTAATAGTCCAATCATTTCTTTACTCGCAATTCCTAAGCCAAAACGCATGCCCGCCAAAGCAAATATTTTTGAAAAAGTACGAGTAATAATAAGGTTAGGACATTCTTTGATTAGCTCTAGCGCACTAGCGTAATCGGTATCATCCATATAACGATAATAGGCTTCATCGATCACCACCACCACGTCGTCAGGTACTTGGCGAATGAAATTAAATAATTCCTCTTTGGCTATCCATGTTCCTGTAGGATTATTCGGATTAGCTAAAATAACCAAACTGGTTTTCGCATCAATCGCTTTTAAAATAGCAGACGTATCCTGTTCAAAGTTATTGTCGTTAACAAGCTTAACCTCACCAGAAACCATATTAGCTAATACTCTGTATAAAAAGAATGAGTGTTCGGTGACAATCATATTCTTACCCGGCTTGAGAAACAGGCGAATGATAGAATCAATCACTTCAGAAGAACCATTACCAAAGGTGATTTGCTCAGCCGGAACTTGTAAATAATCAACCAGTTTTGCTTTTAATGCTGGTGCTGCATCTTCAGGGTAGCGACTAATTTCTTCGAACAAACTTTGCAAGGCTTTCGTTACTTTTGGGCTTGGCCCAAGTGGATTTTCATTGCTAGATAACTTGACCACTTTATCTAAATCATAAAGGCGTTTAATTTCAGAACTGGTTTTGCCCGGCTGATAGGGTTTAATATTCATGACGCTCTTGGAGATATGTTTTTTATGGTCAGTCATGGTTATTTTCCTCAAAGCCTTTTTTAGCCGATGCTTACTATAATAATATCGTCAATTTTAAACAAGAGATTTAGTTCATTTTTAATCTGAAGATCGGCCGTAGAGCATAAAACACTGGATAATTTGGCTGTTTTTAACTTTGTCTGGATTTACTGGTATAATTCGGCTCATATATAAGGAGTGAGTTATGCAATGGATTAGTCAATTTGTCATTGGGAATGTCAATATTTGGTCTCCCATCTTAGTGATCCTGATGGGCATTTTGAGCAAACAGACTAAACGGTATGGCGGTCGAGCTGCAGCTTGTGAAAAAATGCTAAGCTGGTTTTTATTTTTTAGTATCGGCTTATTAAGCTTGCTTGGTGCGGTTATGTATATTTTCTTTGGTAACTTTACGGCCAAGACGATTGGTTGGTTACCCAGCCCCTTTCAATATGAAGTTGGTATTGCTAATTTAGTGTTTGCAGTGCTTGGTTTTTGGGCTTTTGGAAATAAGAATTACCAGTTTCGTAAGGCCGTGGTAATTGGTTTCTTCATATGGTTTTTAGGCGATGCCGCCGGTCACATTTATCAATACCTTATCTATCATAATACGGCCGCTTATAATGCCGGCTCAACGTTATATTCTGATATTTACTTACCGATTATGGCTGTGATTTTACTGAGATGTAGCAAGCGACGCAGCTTAATGCATTAATTACTGCAATCAATTAAAAATTGCGGTATCCTTGCCGGGCTTTTGATGGGGCTTAAATTATGCGCAAAGCGAACTTTTATCAAAAATCCGGAGCAACTTTTGCTTTTAGTCCTTGGGATCTGCTTGCCTTAGTTTTCATTCTTTTAGTTTTTGTTTTGCTCGCCTATGGTGCGGCACAAATGTCCAAACCTTTTAATGTTGGTCATCAAGTTGCTATTTCACTAAACCCAATTAACCTGCCTTTTTATGGGTTGCAAAGCGTATTGCGAATGATGATCGCGATGGTCTTCTCTCTGATTTTTACTTTTACAGTTGGTACTTGGGCGGCAAAAAGCAAACATGCCGAACGCTTAGTTATACCAGCGATTGATATTTTACAATCGGTACCAGTGCTAGGTTACTTATCAATTACTGTGACAGGCTTCATCGCCTTATTCCCCGGCAGTTTACTCGGCCCAGAAATGTGTTGTATATTTGTTATCTTTACAGCTCAAGTATGGAATATGGCGTTAGGTTTTTACCAAAGCCTAAAAACCATTCCCGATGATTTACAAGAAGCAGCACGAATGTTTAACCTAACGCCATGGCAACGTTTTTGGCGTATTGAGGTGCCGTTTGCGATGCCGAATCTTTTGTGGAACATGATGATTTCCATGTCGCAGAGCTGGGTATATCTAATGTTTAATGAGGCGATTCAAGTTGCCAAACAAAACATCCAATTACCCGGTATTGGTTCTTATATTTTTAACGCTATTAACATTGGTAATATTCATGCCATTCTGTATGCGATTATCGCTATGTTTATTATTATCTTTTTATATGATCAATTAATGTTCCGTCCGTTAATAAAATGGGCCGAGAAATTTAAGTTCGACAAAATGCCAGATGAAAAACCCAGCCGAGCTTGGTTTACTGTTTTATTGCAAAAATCACGTTTAACGCATTACTTGGGTCGCTGGGTTAGTATTTTTGGTGATGCTTTTATTAATTTACGTTTTAGAAAAGCGGTTTATCAAGAAAAGCATCGCAAAGAAGCGGGTATATTTTCCAAGATCTCTATTTACTTATTTTATGCGGCAGTGCTTCTCGCCGTGGTTTTTGGGTGCGCCATTTTTGGTCGTTTTGTTTTTTCAACTTTAGGCTGGTCTAATCTATGGCATGTGGTGTTATTAACCTTAGCCACTACAGCGCGAATTATTGCCACCATATTAATCAGCTCAATTATTTGGGTGCCTATTGGTGTGTGGATTGGCCGCAACCCTAAGCTAAGTAAATTAGCACAGCCAATAATACAATTCTGTGCTGCTTTTCCCGCTAATTTACTTTATCCTTTGGCCGTTATTTTAATTTTGAAATATAATTTAAGCATTAACATTTGGTCTACAGCTTTAATTATTTTAGGGGCGCAATGGTATATTCTTTTTAACGTTATCGCCGGCACTTCAACTATGCCAAAAGAAATTTATTATGCGGCGCAAAATTTTAATGTTAAAGGTTGGTTGTGGTGGCGGCGCGTTATTTTTCCTGGAATTTTTCCGTACTATGTTACGGGTGCAATCACCGCAGCCGGTGGCGCTTGGAATTTAACCATCATTGCCGAGCTAGTGCATTGGGGCAAGCATACTTTTAGTGCTTTTGGTGTAGGTTCTTATATTACCTATTATACAAACGTCGGTGATTTTCACCGTATTGCTTTAGGCATTGGCGTTATGATTTTCTTTGTGCTGTTATTTAACTGGTGTGTTTGGCGTCCATTGTATAACTTAGCAGAACGCCGTTTTCGAATTAATTAACCTTGGATTTAATGATGAAAAAACAAATCATTATCGATATAAAAAAATTAGATAAATCTTTTAGTAACTCAGAAGGGCAAGCACTTTCTGTTTTAGAAGATGTGAACTTAGAATTACGTGAAGGTGAAATTGTCGCCTTGCTGGGTAAATCAGGCTCAGGTAAGTCAACTCTATTACGAATTATTGCCGGGCTTATTCCTGCCTCGGCTGGTGATATTTTATATCGCGAAAATTCTATTACCGGGCCTGTTAAAGAAGTCTCTATGGTTTTTCAAAACTTTGCGTTAATGCCGTGGCTTACCGTGTTGCAAAATGTGGAGTTAGGTTTAGAGGCGCAAGGTGTAGAGCGAGAAGAACGCCGAAAGCGTGCCATTGAGGCAATTGATATGATTGGCTTAGATGGGTTTGAATCAGCTTATCCAAAAGAATTATCTGGCGGTATGCAGCAGCGGGTTGGTTTTGCGCGCGCCTTAGTGGTGAATCCGGATCTATTGTTAATGGACGAGCCTTTTTCTGCCTTAGATGTTTTAACCGCCGATAATTTGCGTGGTGACTTGTTAGATTTATGGCAAGAAAATAAAATTGATACCAAAGGTATTTTATTCGTTACACATAATATTGAAGAAGCGGTTATCGTTGCTGACCGCGTGTTAATTTTTAGTAGTAATCCTGGTCGAATCCAGGCTGAATTAAAAATTGATTTACCATATCCACGTGATCAAGAGTCATCACAATTTAAGCGTCACGTAGATGAAATCTACACCGCAATGACGACTCGCTCAGGTGAGACGGCAACTCAAGCAAGAATGCGGAAAATGAGCAGTGTTGGTTTGGATTATCGTTTGCCAGATATTGGTGTATCAGAGTTAATGGGACTGATTGAGGCTATGGCCGAATACGAAGGTAAAATTAATTTACCAGAGCTCGCTGAGGAATCTCAACTAGATGTTGATGAATTGTTTTCATTAATTGAAACCGTAGAGCTATTAGAATTTGCTAAAGCTGCCGATGGTGATATTGAGCTTAACCAAGCTGGCAAAGATCTAGCCGCTGCCGATATTCTGCAACGCAAAGAAATTTTTGCCGCCCACTTAAAACAACACGTGCCGTTAGTTCAGCACATTTGTCATGTTATCGATGGACGACGCAATCATAAAGTATCGGAAGAACGCTTCCTAACTCGTTTAGAAGATCATTTCACCGACAAAGAAGCCGAACGCGTATTAGCAACGGCGATTGACTGGGGTCGTTATGCAGAGTTATTCGCCTATGATTATAATAGTGGCGTGCTGAATTTAGAAGACCCAGAATAAGCCTAAGCAATGCAAATACGCATAGTTTGCATTGCTTCTTCATCCACAGTAGAATCAAAACCTTACAGGGGATCAACATGATTGATAAAAATAAACTCGATGAGTTAGCAGCTCGTTTAACTGATGCAGTGCCAGATGGCCTTAAAAAATCAGGCGAAAGCGTGAAACAAAATTTTCATAAAATTTTGCAAAGCGGTTTAAGCAAGATGGATTTAGTGTCGCGCGAAGAATTTGATGTGCAAGCCAAAATATTAGCACGCACACGCGAAAAGCTAACCGCCTTAGAAAAAACAGTTGCTGAGTTAGAGAAAACTAGTGATAGCTAGGAATTAGATTTTAATTCCTAGCCCGTCGCTAAAGGAAAAATATGAACTTAGCGATCCTCCACACGCGCGCCATCAGTGGCGTGCAAGCTTCTGCTGTCATAGCAGAAATCCATTTATCCAACGGGCTACCCAAATTTCTCATCGTCGGTTTACCGGAAACTGCTGTTAAAGAAAGTAAAGACAGGGTCCGCAGCGCCATGCTAACCAGTCAATTTTCATTTCCATACCGACACATCACCGTAAATCTAGCACCTGCGGACATTCCAAAAGAAGGTAGTCGTTATGATTTGCCCATGGCGCTAGGCATTTTACTGGCTAGCGATCAACTACAATGTGATGACATCGATCAATATGAAGTCGTGGGTGAGTTAGCACTATCTGGTGAAATACGCGCGGTAAAAGGAATTTTACCCATTGCTATTGCAGTGCAAAAAGCGGGCCGAAAATTAATTTGCCCCTTAGAAAATGCCGATGAAGCCGCCTTGATCCATGGCTTAGAAATCATACCAGCAGAGCACTTGCTCGCAGTATGTGCACACCTGAGCAAGCAAAAATGTATTCCTGCCTATGTTGCTCAGTCGGCAGGCATCGTGAATTCACATTGTGCCGATTTAAACGATGTTTACGGTCAAGCACAAGGGCGACGCGCCTTAGAAGTTGCCGCAGCCGGTGGACACAGTTTGTTGATGTATGGCCCACCCGGCACAGGCAAAACCATGCTAGCTAGCCGTCTACCGAGCATCATGCCCATGATGACCGATGCAGAAGCACTAGAAGTCGCCGCCTTAAATTCTATTGCCAAAAAAGGCTTTAATGTTGCCACCTGGCGTGAGCGTCCTTTTCGTAACCCACATCACACCGCATCGAGTGTTGCATTAGTCGGCGGTGGTTCACCACCACGCCCCGGTGAAATTTCTTTAGCGCATCAAGGTGTTTTGTTTTTAGACGAACTTCCAGAATTCAAGCGCAGCGTGTTAGAAGCACTACGTGAGCCAATCGAGTCCGGTTGCATCACCATTTCTCGCGCTGCCAGACAAACAGAATTCCCCGCTAAGTTTCAACTTATCGCCGCCATGAACCCATGCCCCTGCGGTTATGCAGGTGATAGCAAAGCCAATTGCCGCTGTACAGAAGAGCAAGTCAATAAATACAGGCAACGTTTATCCGGCCCGCTAATGGACCGCATTGATATGCATGTTGAAATCGCGAGGATGGACCAAAAACTTTTACTCAACAGTGAGGCGGCCGACAATGAATCATCAAGCGAGGTGCAGGCACGAGTAATTGCCGCGCGCGAAATACAATTGCAGCGTAGTCAAAAAGCTAATTGTGAGCTCAACAATAAAGAAATCAAAAAATTCATTGCTTTAAGTGCCGAACAAAAAGTTTGGTTTGAACAAGCGATTGAAAAATTAAACTTATCGGCGCGTAGTTATCATCGTTTGTTACGCGTCGCCCGCACCATCGCTGATTTAGAGCAAAGTGAAAAGGTAGAATTAACCCACTTAGCTGAAGCATTAAATTTTAGGGTTAGGTAATAAGATGAAGCGAGCAAAGATAAAAATACTAGCGGAGCCCTCACCCTCTTCCCCAAAGGAGGAGGGTTGGATGAGAGCAAATATAATAAAAAGAATTAAGAAAAGTGGTAAGCAAACGTAATCGTGTTAATAAACAAACCATCATTATGCTTAAACTGGCCACCATTGTTATACATGACATAATGATAACTCAAATCATATTGCGACTGTTGGCCCATATTAATACCCGCGCCAACCGTTTGGCTAAAAGTTGCAAGGCTACCAAGTTGTTGGTTGGAAAATTGGTCGCGATTCATCAAACCAATACCGAAACCTAAATCAAAAAAGGGTGAAACAGTGCCAGCACTATACGTTGGGTCTTTGCGAAAGCGCAAAACCGGCATAATATCGACGATAGTGATGTTCTCATATTTAGGGTTTTTGTTTTTACGTGAATGCCAATACGATAAACTGTTATTCCAATAGCCAGTAAAACCCCAGCCATTTTTGAAGCTGACGATATCACCCCAATAATATTGCATGGATAATGTATACCCATTCATGTCATCAACCCCATTAAACCCGCGGGTTAGAGCAATCCCAGAGCCAGCCGCCCAAGCAGAGCTGCTAAGCAAGCTAATCATCACTAAAAGTAGTACTTTGCGCATATTTCACCAAATATTAAAGAATAATGCTCGCATTATACGGATTTGTGCCTAAATAACCAAAATCTAATTAACAAAATTGAGCCTTTCAGGTATGATAGCTCCCCATTACAGAGCTCCAACGCTCAGGCCAAAAAGGCCTCACTTAAGGGAACACAATGAAGTTATTGTTAGTTAGTTTAATTGCCGTCTTAGCATTAGGTTTGCAAGCACCTGCGTATGCTTATCAGGAAGAAGGGCCTTATGTTGATTTAGGCCTGGGGATGATGAGTGGGAAGCTTAAAGCATCTTATAGTTTGAATGACTCAACTGGTAGCTCATTAGATATAGAAAATGCTAATAAATCTACTAATCCTTTCTTCTTTTCTTTAGGGGGCGGTTATTCTTATAATCTTTCTAATTCTATAAATTGGTAGTACGGCCTAGAATATTTCCAGCTAAATGCTTTTAATGCCAAAGGTGGCGCAAACTACGGTGGAGATAAAATTTGGTCATATAGTTACAAAGGTAGAAGCTCAGGTTACTGGTTGACCAACACTTTTCACTTTGACATTTTTACTGGAAATTTTACACCTATCCAGCCCTATATTACGTTACTTGTTGGCTTGGCTCGTAATAATTTTTATGATTATAGTGCTATTGCTGACTCTATGTCACCAACAACATTTTCTTCTGGGACCAAGAACAATTTAGCCTATGGAGCAAATCTTGGTTTAAGCTATCAGGTATCGAAGCTTCAAGTTGTTAATTGTGGCCTGGATTATTGGAGTTTAGGTGAATTAAAAGATGCTGGTAGTAACATAATGGGTTCTGATATTCATTTAACAGATAAAAATCTTGCTGTTTTTGGTTTAGAGTTTAGTTATGTCTTACAATTTTAAAGGAGTGATTATGAAAATCTACTTGGCAATCATTTTATTTATATATCAACTAGGTGCTTTTGCCGCTAGTGGCGTAGTAATGAACTTAGATGGTGATAATTTCCCTACCATGATCGAAGGGAGCGCTCAAAAGTCAGTTGATTATACCGTTCAAAACTTTACTAAAGCTAGCAGTACACTCTGTACTAGCAATAAGTTTCTTAAAGATTTACCCGTAACTGCGACAGCGGGCTTAAATCCTGCTCCTCCTGTAGGCCAAAATTGTATTGCTTTGGCCTCAGGTGGTTCCGCTACTTTAACAGTAACTTTAAATCCGACAACTCCTGCTTCTATTCAAGATGTTTATCAAACTGGCCCCTTGATGTATCTTTCGATAGCAGGTATTCCAGTACAAATACTTGAGCCATTGGATAACAGTCAAAAAATTTCAGTAAAAGTCTTCTCCAAATGGGCAGCTACAGGAAAAACACCATTACCTGCTTCAACAAATCTCATCACCAGTGCCAACGGCACAATCTACGCCTCACAAGGCAACGAACTGTACAGCTTAGACACGGCAGACAACGAGTGGAGCAAAGCCTACGAGCCTGCAACTGGAGCTACGATTGGCGCAATAACAGCTTCAGTAACCGCAAGTGATGGCACAATCTATGTTGGTACATTGGCTACCGGTGTATACAAGCCAAACCCAGATGCCGATGAGAAAACTCATTGGTTAGCCGAAGGTACAGGCTTAGGTACGGTGACAATTAATAAATTATTCTATTATAAATCTAAGCTCTATGCTGCTACAGATGTCGGTTTATACAGCTTAGAAGATAGCACTTGGACAAAAGATGCCGCTCCTGCACCACAAGTAAACGTTAACGATGTTTATGTTACCGGCACTATTATGTACGTTGCAACAAACACTGGTGTCGAGAAATTTGATGGCACCACATGGACAGCCATGACGGGTATTGCCGAACCCGTAAACGCATTGACTCGTGATGCCAACGGTAACCTCTTCGCAGCAACCAACGGCAGCGGTATTTCTGAATTACCATCAGGAAAAACAGAGTGGGAAGTTGTAACCACAACCGGCTTGCCAAATACCAATATTACAGGCATCAAAGCACTAACCGATAATGGTGTAAATTACTTATTCGCTTTTCCATCTGGTGACACAGGTGTTTATATTAGCCAAGATGCAGGCAAAACATGGGTAGAATTTAATGGTGCCGCAATAGGCGCGAATACACACGTGAATCAAATGTTCCGTAGTGGTTTTACTTATTATATTGCCGCAAACACAGGTGTGTTTAGTCGAGGTGATTAAAATAAAAATTTCACGTTAGAGTTTTAACCTCAGGAAAAACTCTAACTGAAATTCTTTGGTTCTTCAGATTTTCCTCTGCTATAAGTGATAATATAGTCAGTAAAGAAAACTTAGCTTCCGCATAATTAGAAAACTACAGTAAACGTTACCCGAAATAATCAATAGATCAACCTCCTATGACTCTTCATTAATGTCTTAATATTCTTTTAGTTAGCACCGATATTTCTTAAAGGAAATTATCATAGACCAATCACTCGAAGATACGTTAGAATGATGTCTTAGATAGATGGCGATTAACATCTATACGTGTGACTCATAATGAACAAGAGGGATAGCCGATTGAAAGGTTCGAGTTTTATTGTCGGATGGTATGCTATTGAAGATAGTAAAAGATTAAAATCTAAACCGCTCGCATTAGAGCGGTTTGGGTTGTCGTTGGTACTTTGGCGCACAAAAAATAATACGCTTGTTTGTATGCTAGACCGTTGCCCGCATCGTGGAGCTAAGTTGAGCTTAGGGAAAGTTGGTGATGATTGTATTCAGTGCCCCTACCATGGGTTTAAATTTAATTCACAAGGACAATGTCAGTTTGCGCCAGAGTTTAATAAGGCTATTCCAAAGCTTGAGGTGAGTCACTTTTCAGTACGAGAATTTGTGGGTATGATATGGATCTTCTATGGGGAATCACCAAGTGATTTTTCACTGCCGATACTTGAAGATATTGATACATTATTTGGTGGTCACTACGCTCAAATAGAGCGCACTTGGCAATCGCATATTACTTATTGTATCGAGAATCAACTAGATTACACGCATTTACCCGATGTGCATCATAATACTATTGGCCGTAATTTTAAGCTGCCTAAGAATCTTGTTTTCAATTTAGATGAAAAATTCATTTCTATTCATCTAGATAAAGAAGAGCCGGCTCTTAATTTCTGTTTCCCAAATACCTGGATTTTAAACGTCGCTAAAAAAATGAAACTTATGGTTTTCTTTGCGCCGATTAATGAGAAAGAAACAATACTATATTTACGCACTTATAATCCTATTTTAAAAATTCCTGTAATAAGAACATTATTATCACCGCTGTTTAACATTTTAAATGCGATTATTCTTAAGCAAGACAAGCGCGTTGTGCAGTCTCAGGGCTCTGGTGTTTCCTGTGCGGCGCAAGATGATAGATTAATGAAGCATGATAAGGCGATAGCTTTTTTTCGTAAAATATGGCGTGATAATTCGTAGTAACTGAATCTTCTCTAGTAAGCTGTTAACTCTTTATAAAGGTCGGTTAAACCTTCGATATAGCTAGGGTATTTAAGTGAAAAGCCAAAGGTATTTTTAAATTTTTGGTTAGATACTTTGCGATTACAACGATAAAATTGTTGCATCATCGGCGACAATGTCGCCTTTTCAAATAAAATGCCTTCTGGCTCGGTCAGCCCCAAACAATGTGCTGCAAAAGAATATACTTCTTGTATCGGGCTTGGAGTGTCATCGGTGATATTATAAACTTCTCCAGGTGTTGGGTGTTCCATCGACAACAATAAGGCTCGACTGATATCTGAAACATGTATCCTAGAAAAAAAATGACCTTTCTTAATCACCGGCTGGTAGTTTTGCGAAGATAACTTAATCAACATGTTTCTTTCAGGCCCATAAATTCCCGAAAGTCTAAATATATGAATCGGTAATTTAAAGTCAGACTGTAATGCTAGCCATTCGTTTTCTACCTTTGCTCTTTGCAGGCCTCGTTGACCAGGTTCGAGCTGGGCTGATTTTTCATCAACCCACAGGCCTTTATGATCACCATAAACCCCAGTTGAAGATAAGTAGCCTAGCCATTTTAGGTGACCTGCTTGTTTAATGATTTGGTCTCTATAACGAGACAAAATAGGGTCGTCGCCATTTTTATTGGGTGGGGCCGAGATTAAAATATGAGTTGCTTTGTGAATAAGCGGGATAATATTTTCGTCGGTATGTAAAACTACGTTTACATCATGGTTTTGGTATTCTTTTATTTTTTCTAGGCTTCGTGTTGTGGCCTTTATTTTGTAACCGGATTTTATTAGCAAGGCGGCATAATGCCTTGCGGTATAACCAAATCCTAAGATCAGAATATTATCAGTCATTTTTTAAATTAAGTTTACTTAAGTTGTCAACTAGAAATTTATAACCTAATTGTTCAAGCTTTAAAGGGCGTATATTCTGTCCGTTTAATAATAATTCTTTTCCCATTTGCCCAAACATTATTTTTATTACAAAAGCTGGTAGTTTAAAAAAGCAGGGTTTATGTAACAATTTAGCGATAGTGTTTGCAAATGTTTTTTGTGGGACAACCTCTGGGGCCACAATATTAATTGGTCCGCTAACTTTAGGTTGGTTAATTAAAAAATCAATACTGTTGGTGATGTCTTGTAAGCTAACCCACGAAAAACATTGTTGGCCGCTGCCGATAATTTGTCCTAAGCCTAGTTTAAAGGTGGGCAATAGCTTTTTAAGCATTCCACCCTTTGGCGACAACACGACGGCAAAGCGTAGATTAATAACGTTAACTCCATTATCAGAGGCTACTCTTGTGGCTTGTTCCCATTTCTTTCCAACTTCACTTAAAAAATCAGGGTAGGTGGAATAAGAGATAATAGTGTTTTCATCTTGGGGAGTCACTGTTGACTGTTGCAAGCCATAAATTCCAATGGCACTTGCATTAAAAAGACGTGGTGATTTCTCGCCTAGATTTCCACAAAGTTGTGATAATTTTTCAGTTGTATCGATTCGGCTGCTTAAAATTCGCTTCTTATAATTTCGGGTCCAAATTTTGTCAGAAATGTTTTCGCCAGCAAGATTAATGATAATATCAAATTCTGCTATTTTTTTTAAAGATAGCTCTTCCCACGTTACAGCTTTTACTTTTTTATTAAAGACCGTATTGATTTTTTTTGTGGATCGCCCGAGTATGGTAACTTGATCGCCTCGTTGTAAACGATCATGAACGAGCGCCTGCCCAATAAATCCTGTTCCACCAGCAATAAGGATGTTGAAGGCTGTCACAAAGAATTCCTCAAGCTTAATTCATTAGGATAAGGTTTTAAGAATGTTTGTTTGCTCATATAGTCGTTAGGGTATTTTCTGAAGTAATGAGATAGCAATGTGATTGGCACAATTAATGGAATTTCCGATTGATAATAGCGTTGAATAATATTTTGTAACTCTTCCTTGTCTGATTTATCAAGATAATTTTTAAGATATCCAGAGCAGTGTTGCAGAACATTTGTATTTTTAGCGCGTGACGCCTTATAAGTAAAGCCCCGCATGAGACGGGAAAAGTAATCGTTTGCAAGAGCATGTATATCTTTATTTTTTAAATCAGACAGTAGGCCACCTAATTCTTTATAAGACATAGGGTGGTGGGCCATTAAGCTTAATTTATGTTGCGCATGAAATTCAATTAATTTATCTGCATTTATTCCTTCCTTCATTAAATCTTTCCAGCGGCGCATTAAAAAAACACGTTCAATAAAGTTTTCTCTCAGAGCGGGATCGGCAAGTCGTCCTTCTTCTTCAGCAGGAAGTGTTGGGTTATTTTCGAGTAAAGCTTTGGCAAATAATCCTCGCGATTGAGCATTGGGATTTCCATTGTTGTGATAAACTTTCACTCGCTCCATACCGCAGGTAGGTGATTTACTTTTTAGAATGAAGCCACACATTTCTTCAGGTAAAGATTTACTCGTTTTATTAGAATAATCATTTAATTTATCAGTAACGTCGAAGCTAGCATCTTTTGTACCTACCGCTCGTGGGGATTCTGGCGAGCCAACAAGACGAATAGGTTCTCTAGGGATACCCATTCCAATAGATACTTCAGGGCAATATGACATGAACTCAAAATATTGTCCTAATGAGTCAGTAATATAATGATTATGCTGATGGCCACCATTAAAACGAACTTTTTCACCTAATAAACACTCACTAATACCGATTAAAATTTTAGTCATCACCATTAACTTCCTATTTAAAAATGAGTTCTTAAAAGAGCATTTTAACACCAAATGACAAGGCAATGGGATAAAGTGTCCCCTGTGATTCATGAGTCGTATCGTCAATCATGTTGGCAGGAAAGTAATAATTAATTTCTGTGCGTAAAAATATTGTTTTATTTGCTTTGTATTCATAGCCAAAAGCAACATTCGGCGTGATATTGCTTTGGTTGTGAGCATGGCTTGTTTGTTGAATCTCAAGGCCAATATTATCAATGGTTGGAAACACATCAACATAGCTTGTTAAAGAAATGTCACTATAGGCAACACCCAGTTTGTCATATATTTTCCAGTGTGTTGAATTCCATAAAGTATTCACGAGGTCTAAATAATAAAATTGCGCAAGTATGTTATTAACAACGGTTAGCTTTGTTTTGAAGCGCAAGAGGGGAAGGCTGGCTTGAGAGTAGCCACAGTTACCTTTTGTATCACAAATACTGTGTCCATTGCCATAGTGTATCCACTGTAGAATGAGTTGTCAGCATATAGGTTGTGACAGCTTAATATAAAGAGGCAAAAGCAAAGAATTTTTTTCATGAAATTTCCATTATTGTTAACTGGTTTTAATGAGTTGGTTACGTAATATTTCAAGTGCAATAGTAAAATCTTCGCCTAAAGCAATTATAAATTTTTCTTTGTTATGTTGATGTTTAAAATTAAAAATATTTTTCTGTTCCGATACAGTTATTTTTATATCAGAGTTCTTTATTTCACCAAAGCAAATAATCGAGGCTGGTTTTATTTCCTCAGCGGCAAACAGCACTTGGTCCATTGGTGTATTGGTACCAAGAGATAAAACTTTGTAACCTGCGGTCATACAGTGTGTTGCAAATAATAAAAGCAAAAAGTCATGTCGTTCTGTTGGCAGTGCAGCGAAAAGTAAAATCGGTCCTGTACTCACGCTAGCAAGCCTTTGAAAGTGAGCGGCTAAACGATTGCGAATATAGTTCGCGAAAAAATTTTCTTCAGCAATAGCACCTTTATAGTGAGCTGAAATATGTGCTTGGTATGTTTTTAAAAGGGGCAGAAGCAAGTGATCTGAAATTATATCTATGGGATAGAGTGAAATAATTTCATTGTAAATACTATCTAGTTTATTCAAGTTAAAGGTTTTTACTGCCTCAAGCATTTTGTCATGATAACCAGACCAATTGGAATAAGGTTTTTCTGCAAGAGCCTCCCGCTCAGTAAGGCTAAGCAATGCTTTTACCTTGCCAACAGAAACACCTTGCTTAATATAAGACAGGATTTGTTTGACGACCTTAACATCAGCAGCGCTATATAAACGATGACCTTTAGGTGTGCGAGTCGGTTTGAGCAAGCCATAGCGGCGCTCCCACGAGCGTAATGTCATCGGGCTAATGCTACAAGCTGTTGCCAGTACACCAATCGAAAATAAATCTTTTGTTTCTTCCATAGCTGAGCATTATACAAATATCTATGCAAAACTCAAGATATTTTCATTTTATGAATAGGTGTGCTACGATCTGAGCAAGGGAGAAGGCAAATGGTTAATGTGGTTTGGTTGCGAAGAGATCTACGATTGTATGACAATCCGGCATTGTACTATGCGACAAAAAAATCGAAGTACCAGACGGTGGCCCTCTACATGATAATGCCTGATTTTTGGTTTAAGCACTTTGATGCGCCTCAAAAAATCAGCTTTT